>NZ_JBVJVY010000011.1:0-19018 GCF_055603265.1 Streptomyces sp. NPDC037288 | reverse complement strand
TTCTGCACGGCCGCCTCATTCAGCACCCAGTCCATGTGCCCGACCTCCCCCCCCCCCCCCACCCCCCCCCCCACCCCCCCCCCCCCCTCCCCCCCCTCCCCCCCCCCCCCCCCCCCCCCCCCCCCCTCCCTCATGTCCGGATGCTCAGCCCCGGTTCAGCTCGAACCAGACCACCTTGCCGGTGCTCAGCCGCGTCGCGCCCCAACGCCGGGCCAGCTTGTTGACCAGGTACAGGCCGCGCCCGCCCTCGTCCGTGGCCCGGGCCTGGCGCAGCCGCGGCAGCTGCGGCACGTCGTCGCCGACCTCGCAGCGCAGCACGTCCGTGCGCAGCAGCCGCAGCGTCACCGGCCGCGACGCGTACCGTACGGCGTTCGTCACGACCTCGCTGACCAGCAGCTCCACCGAGTCCGTCAGGTCCTCCAGGTCCCAGCGCGCGAGCGCGCGCCGGGCCAGCCGGCGGGCCTGCCCGGGCGCGGAGTCCTCCGGCTCCAGCCGCCAGTACGCGACATCACTCGGCGCGATCCCGTCGAAGCGGGCCGCGAGCAGCGCGATGTCGTCGTCCCGGTCACCCGGCCCGAGCATGTCCAGCACCTCGTCGCACAGGGCTTCCAGCGGCGGCGGATGGTCGGGCCCGGTCAACTGGGCGGTCGCCGCGAGCCGTTCGCGCAGCTGCTCTATGCCCGTCCACACGTCCCGCAGCCGGGACTCCACCAGACCGTCGGTGTACAGGAGCAGCGTGGCCCCGGCGGGCGCGTCCAGCTCCACGGCCTCGAAGTCCACCCCTCCCACACCGATCGGCGCGCCCGGCGGCACCCGCAGCACCTCGGCCCGGCCGCCCAGGTGCAGCAGCACGGGCGGCGGGTGACCGGCGTTGGCGATGGTGATGCGGTGCGTGACCGGGTCGTAGACCGCGTACAGACAGGTCGCCATGCGGTCGGTGCCCAGCCGCTGCGCCTGCTCGTCCAGGTGGTGCAGCACCTCCTGCGGCGGCAGATCGAGCCCGGCCAGGGTCTGCGCGGTCGTGCGCAGCTGGCCCATGATCGCCGCCGAGGTCATCGAGTGCCCCATGACATCGCCGACGACCAGCGCGACCCGGCTGCCGGGCAGCGGGATCGCGTCGTACCAGTCGCCGCCCACCCGGGCGGTCTCGGCGGCCGGCAGGTACCGCGAGGCGAGGCGCACACCCGTCGGCCGGGGCAGGGTCTCGGGCAGCATGGTGCGCTGCAACTCGTCGGCGATGTACGCCTCACGGCCGTACAGCACCGCCTTGTCGATGCCGAGCGCGCTGTGCGTGGCCAGCTGGGCCGCCACGAGCAGGTCGTCGGCCTCGAACGCCGGCCGCTCCGGGCGGCGCAGGAACAGCGCCGCGCCGATCACCCGGCGCCTGCCGCGCAGCGGCGCGAGGATCGCGTGCTGCCCGGACGGTACGACCGCATCGCCGCCCTCGCCGAGCAGCTCGGGCAGCGCGGCCCGGGCGGCGGGCGCGTCGGCGAACACCGGGCGCACCCCACGCAGCACCTCGTTCAGCGCGCCGCCGGGGCGCACCTCGCACAACTCGGTGGTGAGCGCCGACAGCTCCGCCAGCGCACTCGGCTCCGGCTCCGGTTCGAAGGCGGGCGGCAGCAGCACACCGTCGGTGTCCCGCTCCTCCGGAATCCGGTCGGTGCGGCGCAGCCGCAGCACCACCGGACCGGTGGGCCGCTCGTCGCCGACCGGCAGCGGGTCGCGCAGATAGACCAGGATCGCGTCCGAGAACGTCGGCACCGTCGCCCGGCACAGGCCCATCACGATCTCGTCCAGATCGAGACCGCGGGCGATCCGCCGGGTGGCCGCGCCCACGAACCTGAGCCGGTCTCCGTCCCGCCGCATCGGCATCGGCCGCCCGGGCGGCAGTCCCCGCCCGGTACGGCGTTCCTGGCCGCCCGGCGCCCGCTCCTGCTCGGTGCCGGGCTGCGCCGGAATGCCCTCCGTGGGGCGCGGCGGGATGCCCTCCGGCGTGGGGCGCGGGCGGTGTGCGCCGGGCTCGGTGGTGGCGGGCTGGGAGTGCTCGGGGCCGTTGACTGGGGGCTCCTTCCCCTTGTTCCCCTTGCCGCAGGGCGTGGTCGTCCCCGGGCCGGAGGGCGTGCCGTCGGTCCGGGCCTGGACCGGTAAGGCGGCGGGCCCGCCGACCTGCTTCGGGGCATGCCGGAGCGCCCCGCGGCCCTCCGCGGGGTCGGCGCCCTGGGGGCGCTCGAAGGAGGTGGGCTGCTCCGTCACGCGTGTCGCATCCATCCGTACGGCACTGCGCGCCGGGCGCGCAGTTGCTCCCGCAGAAGTCCCGATACCCGCAATACGTGTCCCAGGAACGGAATTCCCGCGAGCTCAGAGGTGGTTCCTGTGCCGCCACCGATCGCGGTGGTCACGCCGTCGTACCCCTCGCTCACGTCCTGCCGCCCCTCGGTGACGATCGGTCAAGCCCGGCGCATGCGCCGGGAGTTGCTTGTGTGCGCCCTTGCGGAGGACGATCCTACGTTTGCGGCCCGGGGGCGCATCAAGGGTCTCATGAGGACACGTGCGCGGGCGTGCGGTCCCAGTCCTCGGGGAGAGAAGGTACCGTCCAGGACGGGTCCGGGCGCCAGCGCTGCCAGCCGTCCGAGAACGGCGGCCCCCAGGCCTCGATCACCTCGACCGCGTCCCGCCCGGCCGCCCGGGCCCGCTCGGCGGTGGCCGCGTCCATCAGACCGTCCCGCTGGGCCTGCGCGAACTCGTCCTCGTCGCGCCAGTGCCAGCTGCGGTCGGGATGGACGGAGATGTCCAGGAAGTAGTCCTCGGAGTCCACCCCGCCCGCCCAACGGACGAGCGGCTGCTCAAGGTTGACGTACCAGTTCTTGAACCGCCAGCCAGGCTCCCAGAACAGCCACACCGACCAGGGCCGGCCGGGCTGGGCCAGCTTCAGCACGCCCGTCCCGAACCAGCGGTCCCGCTGCACCGTGCGCGGCTTGGTGTAGCGGGACTCCAGCGGCTCCTGATGCACGGGCGTGCCGTCGGCCAGGGCGGGTTTCATGCAGTCGGTGCCGGGGGCCAGCCACACGGCGAGCATTTCGGCGTCGTCACGGACGACGGTGACGGGCCGGGCGATGTGGAAGTGCCGGCCGGCGTTCTCCCGGTAGCGCCACAGGATCCGATCGCCCGGGCTCCAGCGGCTCGCGGGCCCCGCGTCCGCGTCCAGGTGTGTCATCGCTCCGTCGTCCGTCATGGACAGATATTAGGTGCCGTAGGCATACGACGCTGCGGTGCACGTCACGGTTCCGGGGGGTGACGGTGGCGGTGACGGTGGCTGGAAAGGCTCGGTCGGGGGTGCGGGTGGGGCATCGGGGTCACGGGTGGGTCATCCGCAGGACGTCCAGCGCCTCGTCGAGTTGGTCCAGCGTCAGGTCGCCGCGTTCGACGTAGCCGCCCTCCAGCACGACTTCCCGGATCGTCTTCCGCTCGGCGAGGGACCTCTTGGCCACCTTCGCGGCCTCCTCGTAGCCGATGTACTTGTTGAGCGGGGTGACCACGGACGGGGACGACTCGGCGTACTCACGGGTCCGCTCCCGGTCGGCGGTGATGCCGTCGACGGTCCGATCGGCCAGCAGCCGCGAGACGTTGGCGAGCAGCCGGATGGATTCGAGCACGTTCTTGGCGATGACCGGGAGCATGACGTTGAGCTCGAAGTTCCCGGCGGCGCCGGCGGTGGCGATGGTGGCGTCGTTGCCGATCACCTGGGCGGCCACCATGAGTACGGCTTCGGGGATCACCGGGTTGACCTTGCCCGGCATGATGGACGAGCCGGGCTGGAGATCGGGCAGCCGGATCTCGGCGAGCCCGGTGCGCGGCCCGGAGGACATCCAGCGCAGGTCGTTGGCGATCTTGGTCAGCCCGACCGCGATGGTCCGCAACTGCCCGCTCGTCTCCACGATCCCGTCCCGGGCACCCTGCGCCTCGAAGTGGTCGCGGGCCTCGGTGAGCGGCAGCCCGGTGGCCCGGGCGACCTCCTGGATGACGGCGGCGGAGAAGCCGGGCGGGGTGTTGATGCCGGTGCCCACGGCGGTTCCGCCGAGGGGGAGTTCGGCGAGGCGGGGGAGGGAGGCGCCCAGCCGCTCGACGCCGTAGCGGATCTGGGCGGCGTATCCGCCGAACTCCTGGCCGAGGGTCACGGGTGTGGCGTCCATGAGGTGAGTCCGCCCGGACTTCACGACGTCGGCGAACTCCTCGGACTTGCGGGTGAGGGAGGCGGCGAGGTGGTCGAGGGCGGGGATCAGGTCGTGGGTGACGGCGGCGGTGGCGGCGATGTGGAGGGAGGAGGGGAAGACGTCGTTGGACGACTGGGAGGCGTTGACGTGGTCGTTGGGGTGCACGTCCCGGCCGAGCCGCTCACTGGCGAGCGTCGCGATGACCTCGTTGGCGTTCATGTTGGAGGAGGTGCCGGAACCGGTCTGGAAGACGTCGATGGGGAAGTGCTCGTCCCACCGTCCGGCTGCGACGTCGGCCGCGGCCTCTTGGACGGCTTCGGCGATGTCCTCGTCGACCACACCGAGCTGCGCGTTCACCTTGGCGGCGGCGCCCTTGATCCGGGCCAGCGCTTCGATGTGGGCGCGTTCGAGACGCTGGCCCGAGATGGGGAAGTTCTCGACGGCGCGCTGCGTCTGGGCGCGCCACTTGGCGGTGGCGGGGACGCGGACCTCGCCCATGGAGTCGTGCTCGATGCGGTATTCGCTCATGCCGGTACCAGCGATCGGGGCACGGCGGTTGTTCCGGGCTTTGGGCCGCACGGGGCGAGCGACGACCGCGGTCTGCTGCATTGGCACCACCGACGTCACCGGGTCGGGGGACTGCGCCACCGGCTGACGGGCCGGACAGCACGGATAAATGTGACTATCAGCCCAAGGTGATGCGGCGATTCCCCGCCGTCACCACGGCTGGCAGGAGGACCAATCGATGAACCTCACTCCGAAGCGCCTGCTCGGCGCCACCGCGGCGGTGTCCATAGGCGCGGCGACCCTGCTGGGCGTGGGGGCCGGCACCGCCGGCGCCTCCGGCAGGGCCCACTGCGACCGCGCCGAACGGCCCGTCTGGAGCGACGATCCCAGCCGCAACATGACCGGGCACGGCTGCAGCATGCCGTCCAACGGGCGCCGCTGGTACGTCGTCGAGATCGACACCCTCGTAGAGCCCCACCACAAGACGGAGTATCTGAACGGACCGGTCGACCGGACCGAGACGCTGCACGACCGAACCATCAGGTGCATGGGCTACACCACCAGCGGCGACACGGTGAACTGGTTCGGCTGTATTCCCCACTGACCCAGAGGCCGAGGCCGCCTGTGCCGGCGCCGGGCGGCCGCGTCCCCGACGGGACGCGCCGGCCGCCCGGCCGGATCCGGAAGACGGACCCCGCCCGCCGATCAGGCCAGCCCCGGCCCCCGCACCGGGATCGAGGTGAACGTGGGCTGCGGGGCCGGATCCTGGAAGAAGTCGTTTCCCTTGTCGTCCACGACGATGAACGCCGGGAAGTCCTCGACCTCGATCTTCCAGACGGCCTCCATGCCCAGCTCCTCGTACTCCAGGACCTCGACCTTCTTGATGCAGTCCTGGGCGAGACGCGCGGCCGGGCCGCCGATGGAGCCGAGGTAGAAGCCGCCGTGCGCGTCGCACGCGTCGGTGACCTGCTTCGACCGGTTGCCCTTCGCCAGCATCACCTTCGAGCCGCCCGCCGCCTGGAACTGCTCGACGTAGGAGTCCATGCGGCCGGCCGTCGTCGGGCCGAAGGAACCGGAGGCGTAGCCCTCGGGGGTCTTAGCCGGGCCCGCGTAGTACACCGGGTGGTCCTTCAGGTACTGCGGCATCTCCTCGCCCGCGTCCAGCCGCTCCTTGATCTTGGCGTGCGCGATGTCACGGGCCACGACCAGCGGGCCGGTCAGGGAGAGGCGGGTCTTGATCGGGTACTTCGTCAGCTCGGCGAGGATCGTGTCCATCGGCTGGTTGAGGTCGATCCTGACGACGTCGCCGTCCGACTCGAGGTGCTCGTCGGTCGTCTCCGGCAGGAAGCGCGCCGGGTCGGTCTCCAGCTGCTCCAGGAAGACGCCCTCGGCGGTGATCTTCGCGACGGCCTGGCGGTCGGCCGAGCAGGAGACGGCGATGGCGACCGGGCAGGAGGCGCCGTGGCGGGGCAGCCGGACGACGCGGACGTCGTGGCAGAAGTACTTGCCGCCGAACTGCGCGCCGATGCCGATCTTCTGGGTCAGCTCGAAGACCTTCTGTTCGAGCTCCTTGTCACGGAAGCCGTGGCCGAGCTCCGAGCCCTCGGCGGGGATCTCGTCCAGGTAGTGCGCGGAGGCGTACTTCGCGGTCTTCAGCGCGTACTCGGCGCTCGTGCCGCCGACCACGATCGCCAGGTGGTACGGCGGGCAGGCGGCCGTACCGAGCGAACGGATCTTCTCCTCCAGGAACTTCATCATGGAGGCCTCGTTCAGGACGGCCTTCGTCTCCTGGTAGAGGAACGACTTGTTGGCGCTGCCGCCGCCCTTCGCCATGAACAGGAACTTGTAGGCGCCGCCGTCGGTGGCGTACAGCTCGATCTGGGCCGGCAGGTTGGAGCCGGTGTTCTTCTCCTCCCACATGGTGAGCGGAGCCATCTGCGAGTAGCGCAGGTTCAGCCTGGTGTAGGCGTCGTAGATGCCGTGGCTCAGCGCCTCCTCGTCACGGCCCCGCGTCAGCACGTTCTGGCCGCGCTTGCCCATGACGATCGCCGTACCGGTGTCCTGGCACATCGGGAGCACACCGGCCGCCGCGATGTTCGCGTTCTTCAGCAGGTCGAGGGCGACGAACTTGTCGTTGCTCGACGCCTCGGGGTCGTCGATGATGCGGCGCAGCTGGGCCAGGTGGGCCGGGCGCAGGTAGTGCTGGATGTCGTGGATGGCCTCCTCGGCCAGCTTGCGCAGCGCCTCCGGCTCCACCTTGAGGAACGTCCGCCCGTCCGGGCCCTCGACGGTGGAGACGCCCTCGGACGTCACCAGCCGGTAGGGAGTGGTGTCCTCTCCCCGGGGGAGCAGGTCGGTGTACGCGAACGCTGGGCGGGGCGGGGGGGAACTACTCGGCATCTCAGCCCATTCCTCACTCTGACGGACGGCCGCCCGCCGACGCTGGCGGGCCTCACCAGCCTAGAACCTGCCGCTGACAGGGGGCCTGTGAGGTAGGGCTCAGTTCGACACGCCGGGGTTTTCCACAGCCCCTAGTCGCGATCTATCGCGTTTCGGTACGCTGGTGTCGTGGACCTTCAGAAGCCCGCTCGTGCCCAGGACGCCGCACCGGGCGTCACCGACCTGCGCGCCTCGGACGCCGACCGCGACCGGGTCGCCGACATCCTCCGTGAAGCCCTCGCCGAGGGCCGGCTGACCGCCGACGAGCACGCCGAGCGCGTGGACGGCGTGCTGAACGCCAAGACCGTGGGCGAGCTGGAGGCCTTCATACGGGACCTGCCCGCCGCCCACCAGCGGCCGTCCGCCCCCGCCTACGCGCCGGTCCCGCCCCGTCCCACCCCGGGTGCGATCCCGCACGAGGCGGACGCCAACGTGGTCGCCGTCTTCAGCAGCGCGGTGCGCCGGGGCCGCTGGCGTGCCGGGCGCCGGCTGCACGCGTACTCGATCTTCGGCAGCGTCGAGATCGACCTCAGCGAGGCGATCTTCGAGTACCAGCAGGTCGTGATCAAGGCCGTCTCTGTTTTCGGCGACGTCCAGATCCGCGTTCCGGAGAACGTGTCGCTGCGCGGCACCGGAGGCGGCGTCCTCGGCAACTTCGAGGTGGACACGCTGGACTCGGTCGACTCCGAAGCGCCGGTCGTCTATGTCGACGGCTGGGCCGTGTTCGGCAATGTCGAGGCGCGGCCCAGACGGGGCAAGCGCGTGGCGGACATCCTGGAGCGGGTGCAGGACAAGATCGACCGGAAGCTGGATCGCGTCCAGGACAGGGCCGACCGGAAGCTGCGCAGGCATCTGGGTCGTTGACGGTCGCGAATCCGCCGGTGATCGGACGGGTCCGGGGCTCCTGTGCCCTCGCGGTGGGGGCGTGAACGAGCCGCCGTGCGCCTGCGGTTGGGAACGCTGTGCATAGGCGCGCGTACAGCGGGTAGGCCTTGCTGCATCGTCTCTCGCTCGCGAAGCCGTCGTCAGGAGTAGACCGTGCTGCAACCGCCGCATTCGTCCTTGCAGGTCGCTGCCGTTCCGGCCCAGCGGGTGCCAGTGCGAGAAAGGGACCAAGACGCTCCCTGGCACACCGAGGCGGTGTGCCAGCGCGACGAGGCCGGCCTGTTCTTCGCCCCGTCGAAGGAGCCGACGGCCGCCCGGCTCTCGCGCGAGGAGGCGGCCAAGCGTGTCTGCGCGCGCTGCCCGGTGATGGTCGAGTGCCGCGAACACGCCCTCCTCCAGCCCGAACCGTACGGCGTCTGGGGCGGCCTCACGGCAGCGGAGCGCCGAGTGGTCCTGGCAAGGCGCCGCAGGCGGGAGATGGAGCTGAAGAAGGCGGCGCGGACGACGACGGCCAACCGCATAGCCGGTTGACCGGACAGGGAGCGCCCCCTCCGCACAGGGGGCGCTCTCCCGTCAGGTGCTACTTGGCCCGGTCGAAGTCGATCGCGCTGTAGGCCCGCAGCTTGCTCAGTCGGTGCTCGGAGTAGATCCTCCGCACCGTCCCGGACTTCGACCGCATCACGATCGACTCGGTCAGCGCGGTCTCCGACCGGTACTGCACGCCCCGTAGCAGCTCACCGTCGGTGATGCCGGTGGCGACGAAGAACACGTTCTCGCCCGAGACCAGGTCGTCGGTGGTGAGCACCCGGTCCAGATCGTGCCCGGCGTCGATGGCCCGCGCCCGCTCCTCGTCGTCCTTGGGCCACAGCTTGCCCTGGATGGTGCCGCCCAGGCACTTCACCGCGCAGGCCGAGATGATGCCCTCGGGCGTACCGCCGATGCCGAGCAGCAGGTCGACGCCCGTGCCCTCGCGCAGCGCGTACACCGAGCCGGCGACATCGCCGTCGGAGATCAGCTTGATGCGCGCGCCGGCCTCCCGGACATCCCGGATCAGACCCTCGTGCCGCGGCCGGTCCAGGATGACGACGGTGACGTCCTCCGGCGAGGACCGCTTGGCCTTGGCGATCCGGCGGATGTTCACCCCGACGGGCGCGTTGATGTCGACGAAGTCCGCGGCCTCCGGGCCGGTGACCAGTTTGTCCATGTAGAACACGGCGGACGGGTCGAACATGGCGCCGCGCTCGGCGGCGGCGAGGACGGCGATCGCGTTCGGCATGCCCTTGGCCGTCAGCGTGGTGCCGTCGATCGGGTCGACCGCGATGTCGACCTCGGGGCCGGTGCCGTCACCCACGTGCTCCCCGTTGAAGAGCATCGGGGCCTCGTCCTTCTCGCCTTCGCCGATGACGACGACGCCGTTCATCGACACGGTGGAGACGAGGGTTCGCATGGCGCGTACCGCGGCACCGTCGGCGCCGTTCTTGTCGCCGCGCCCCACCCAGCGGCCCGCGGCCATGGCGGCGGCTTCGGTCACCCGGACGAGTTCGAGGGCGAGGTTGCGGTCGGGAGCCTCGGAGGGAACATCGAGCTCGGACGGCAGATGATGATTTTCGGTCATCGGAGCGCACCTTTCTGATACGACGACGGCCGGATGAGGGTATTGGACCCTGACTCTATCGCCGGGCAGACAAAATGAGCAGGGGACCCCACGGATGAGCGCATGGGGCACCTGCGACGATAGGGGGCGTGGCAGGTTCGAACGGTAAGCAGAAGACGGCCCGGGACATGGTGCTCTCCCTGGTCCTGATCGGCATGGCGGCGTTGGTCGTCTACTTCCTCGCCATCCCGCACGACGATCACGCTCCCGACCTCAAGCGGGTCGACTACCGGGTCGAGCTCCTCACGGCCCGTCGCGTGGCGAGCTACCCGGTGGCCGCACCCGAGGGCCTGCCGAGTACCTGGAAAGCGACCTCCGTACGCTTCCAGGGCGAGAACTCCGACCGCTGGCACCTGGGCTACCAGACCCCGGACGGCCAGTACGTCCAGATCGAACAGTCCACGCAGAAGGCGTCCGACTTCATCGACGACGCCAGCCAGGGCGCGTCGGCGACGCAGAAGACCGAGGCGATCGGCGGCCGGACCTGGACCCGCTACACCGGTGGCCGCTACGACGCCCTCGTCCTGAACGGCACGCCCGGCTCCACGACGGTGGTGGCCGGCACGGCGTCCTTCGCGGAGCTGACGAAGGTGGCGGCGGCGCTGAAGACGCGGTGAGCCACGCGCGACATGCGCGAGAGGCCCCCGGCGGTGTGCCGGGGGCCTCTCGCGTACGGGGTGGTGCGGGTTCGTGCGGGGGTCAGACGGTCGTGACGACGTCGTCGTACGCCAGGCGCGGCGAGCGCGGGAACCAGGCGTCGGGGCCCGGCTTGCCGATGTTGACCACCATCAGCGGGGTGTGGTCGTCGTCGAGGAACTCCTTGCGGACGCCCTCGAAGTCGAGGCCGGTCATCGGGCCGGCGGCGAGGCCCGCGGCGCGGATGCCGACGATGAAGTAGGCGGCCTGCAGGGCGGCGTTCAGCGCGGCGGCGCCCTCACGGGCCGGACGCTCGCTGAAGAACAGGTCCTTGGCCTGCGGGAAGTGCGGGAAGAGGGCCGGCAGCTCCTCGTGGAACTCGTTGTCCGCGGAGAGGATCGCGACCAGCGGGGCGGCGGCCGTCTTCGGCTGGTTGCCCTCGGCCATGTGCTTCACCAGGCGCTCACGGGCCTCGGGGGAGCGGACCAGGGTGATGCGCAGCGGGCTCTGGTTGAAGGCGGTGGGGCCGTACTTGACCAGGTCGTAGATCGCCTGGACCTGCTCGTCGGTCACCGGCTCGTCGGTGAAGGTGTTCGCGGTGCGGGCCTCGCGGAACAGCAGGTCCTGGGCGGCGGGGTCAAGAACGAGAGACATGTGTGCGTTTCCTAGGGTGGCGTCTTGTTCCGGCGTACCGGACCGTGGTCCGGATCGGCTGACGGCACCGACCCTACGCCGGTTAAGTTCAACATTCAACAATAGTGTGGGTGTGGTGACCCGCCTCACAGCCCGCGTGGGGCGGCCCGGCCCCCGACCGTGCCTAGTCGGTGTCCCCTCCCTGGCCCTTCGCCTCCCCCTCTTCCTCCTCGGCGAGCGCCGCGTCCAGCCGGGCCCGCGCCCCCTCCAGCCAGCGCCGGCACACCTTGGCCAGCTCCTCGCCGCGCTCCCACAGCGCCAGGGACTCCTCCAGCGTCGTACCGCCCGCCTCCAGGCGCCGTACGACCTCGATCAGCTCGTCCCGCGCCTGCTCGTACGACAGCGCCTCGTCCACCTTGCCGGTCATTCGCCCACCTTCACCGTGAATTCACCGTCGGCGACGCGCGCACGCAGCGCCTCGCCCTCCGTCACCTCGTCCGGCCCGCGCACCACGTGCCCGTCGGACCTCTGCAGCACCGCATAGCCGCGCTTGAGCGTGGCCGCGGGGGAGAGGCCCACCACGCGCGCGTGCGTGTGCGTCAGCTCCGAGTCCGCGCGGTCCAGGAGATGGCCGAGGGTCCGCCGGCTCCGCTCGACCAGGGAGGTCACGTGGTCGGCGCGCTCGTCGATCATCCGGTGCGGATCCTCTATCGACGGGCGGGCCAGCGCGTGCGCCAGGCCGCGCTCCTCCCGCTCGACGAACGCGTTCATGCACCGCCGGGCACGGTCCCGCAGCATCCGCACCCGTTCGAACTCCTCGCCCACGTCCGGTACGACCTTCTTGGCCGCGTCGGTCGGGGTGGAGGCGCGCAGGTCGGCCACGTGGTCCAGCAGCGGGTTGTCGGGCTCGTGCCCGATGGCGGAGACGACCGGCGTACGGCACTCGGCCACGGCCCGCACCAGCTGCTCGTCGGAGAACGGCAGCAGATCCTCCACGCTGCCGCCGCCGCGCGCGACGATGATGACGTCCACGTCCTCGATCTCGTCCAGGTCCTTCACCGCCTGCACGACCTGCGGAACGGCGTGCACCCCCTGCACCGGGACGTTGCGCACCTCGAAGCGGACGGCGGGCCAGCGGTGCCGGGCGTTCTCCAGCACGTCCCGCTCCGCGGCGGAGGCGCGGCCGCAGACCAGCCCGATCAGCTGCGGCAGGAACGGCAGCGGCTTCTTCCGCTCCGGCGCGAACAGCCCTTCCGCCGCGAGTGCCTTCTTCAGCCGCTCCAGCCGGGCCAGCAGCTCGCCCACGCCGACGGGTCTGATCTCGGCGGCGCGCAGCGACAGCTGGCCTCTGGGTGCGTACCACTCCGGCTTGGCCAGGACGACGACGCGGGCGCCCTCGCCGACGACGTCCGCGACGGCGTCGAACACCTGCCGGTAGCAGGTCACGCTCACGGAGATGTCGTACGACGGATCCCGCAGCGTCAGAAACACGACTCCGGCGCCGGGCCGCCGCGACAACTGCGTGATCTGCCCCTCGACCCACACCGCGCCGAGCCGGTCGATCCAGCCCCCGATCAGCCGGGAGACCTCACCGACGGGGAGGGGGGCCTCGGGAGTGGTGTTCACAGCCATGAGCCCGAGCGTAACGGGGGGTACCGACAGTCCGGTCCAGCACCGTTCGCCTCGGCGCCGTCGGCCGAGCGGGGTGCGGGTGCGCGCAGCGGGCACGCGATCCCGGCGCCGCCGGACGCACCCTTACGATGGGACGCATGACCGCTTCGCCTGGCCGCCGTGTCCTGCTCGCCGCCCCCCGGGGCTACTGCGCCGGTGTGGACCGCGCCGTGATCGCCGTCGAGAAGGCCCTCGAACAGTACGGGGCCCCGATCTACGTCCGGCACGAGATCGTCCACAACAAGTACGTCGTGCAGACCCTGGAGAAGAAGGGCGCGATCTTCGTCGAGCGGACGGAGGAGGTGCCGCCCGGCAACATCGTCATGTTCTCGGCGCACGGCGTCGCCCCGGTCGTCCACGAGGAGGCCAGGCAGGGCCGCCTCGCCACCATCGACGCCACCTGCCCGCTGGTCACCAAGGTCCACAAGGAAGCCGTCCGCTACGCCGACGAGGACTACGACATCCTCCTGATCGGCCACGAGGGCCACGAGGAGGTCATCGGCACCTCCGGCGAGGCCCCCGACCACATCCAGCTCGTCGACGGCCCCGGCGACGTCGCCAAGGTCGAGGTCCGCGACCCGTCCAAGGTCGTCTGGCTCTCCCAGACCACCCTGTCCGTCGACGAGACCATGGAGACCGTCGACGCCCTGAAGACGAAGTTCCCGGGCCTGGTCTCCCCGCCCAGCGACGACATCTGCTACGCCACGCAGAACCGTCAGCTCGCCGTGAAGCAGATGGGCGCCGAGGCCGAGCTGGTCATCGTGGTCGGCTCGCGCAACTCCTCCAACTCCAAGCGGCTGGTCGAGGTCGCCAAGCTCGCCGGCGCCCGCGAGGCCTACCTCGTGGACTTCGCCGGCGAGATCGACGAGGCCTGGCTGGAGGACGTGACGACGGTCGGCGTCACCTCCGGCGCCTCCGTCCCCGAGGTGCTGGTCGAGCAGGTGCTGGAGTGGCTCGCCGAGCGTGGTTACGGCGACGTCGAGATCGTCAAGGCCGCCGAGGAGTCCATCACCTTCTCACTGCCCAAGGAACTGCGCCGCGACCTGCGCGACGAGGCGGCCGCCCTGGTCGCCGAGCGGGGCGGGTCCGGCACTCCTGGGGCGTGACTGTCAGTCGTCCGTCGTAACGTGAGGCCATGCAGATCTTCGGCGTGGACATCGGCGGGTCCGGGATCAAGGGCGCTCCTGTGGACCTGGACAGGGGCGACCTGGCCCAGGAGCGCTGCAAGGTGCTCACCCCGTACCCGGCGACGCCCGACGGTGTGGCCGACGGGGTGAAGCAGGTCGTCGACCACTTCGGCTGGACCGGCCCGGTCGGCCTGACCTTCCCCGGAGTGATCAGCGGCGGCGCCACGGTCCGTACGGCGGCGAACGTCGACAAGAGCTGGATCGACACCGACGCCCGCGCCCTGTTCAGCGGCAGACTGGGCGGGCTGCCGGTGACCGTCGTCAACGACGCGGACGCGGCGGGCGTCGCCGAGATGCAGTTCGGCGCCGGCCGCGACCGCAAGGGCACGGTCATCCTGCTCACCTTCGGCACCGGCATCGGCAGCGCCGTCTTCGTGGACGGCGTCCTCGTCCCGAACACGGAGCTGGGTCACCTGGAGCTGAGCGGCCACGACGCGGAGAAGAAGGCCTCCAGCAAGGCCAAGGACGACCACGGCCTGAACTGGGAGCAGTGGGCGCGCCGCGTACAGAGGTACCTGGCGCACGTGGAGATGCTGTTCTCGCCGGAGCTGTTCATCATCGGCGGCGGGGTCAGCCGCAAGGCCGACAAGTTCCTGCACTTCATCGAGGGCATGAGAGCCGAGATCGTCCCCGCGCAGCTGCAGAACAACGCGGGCATCGTGGGAGCGGCGATGAGAGCCGCCCAGCACGCCTAGTCCCCGGCGGCCCGAGGGCGCCGGCTCCGGCGGGAAGGCCGGTGCCGGCCGCTCAGATCGTCCGGCGCCTGCGCCTGCGCACCCACCGCACCCGGCGTACGAGCACGATCACTCCGGCGGCGAGCGTCCCGCCGTACAGCCAGCCGGCCTGGGTGGCGAGCCCGGTGAACAGCCCCATCAGCCGGCCGAGCAGCCCCCCGCTGCCGTCGGCGACGGGCAGCAGCCCCACGGCGAACGCGATCGGTACGACCACCGGAGCGGTCAGTACGTCCCCGGCCCGCACCCACAGTGCGGTCAGGACGCACACCGGCAGGAACAGCACGCCGTACACCGTGAGGGCCCCGCCGCACAGCAGTGCGTCCAGCCAGCCGAGCAGGAACATCACCACGGCACAGAACAGTCCGCTGCCGAGCCCGGTGAGCCGGGGACCGGGGAGCAGCGGACCGGGCGACACCGGCCGTGCGGTGCACTCCCGCCGCCGCGCCCCCGGGCCGTGCCTGCGCTCGCCGCCGGGCCTGCGCCGGGCCTGCGGGGGCAGGTGCGCGGGCTTCCGCGAGCCGCGTCGCGCTCCGTCGTTCGGGGGTCGCGTTCTGCGTTGCTCCACTGGACCAACTTAGGTCTGTTTATGTGCCGAATCACCCATCCGACACGCCGGTGCGCAGCGCTCGGCCGGGCGTTCGAAGCTCCCGCGAGCCGGTAGGCGCGGACCCCGTAAACTGGGGGATCGGCCAGCGTCGGTCTCTGGCCCCTGACAGCCCCCTGGCCCACTCATCTACGGGAAGTCGCAACGTGTCGCTCACGATCGGAATCGTCGGCCTGCCCAACGTCGGCAAGTCGACCCTGTTCAACGCCCTGACCAAGAACGACGTGCTGGCGGCCAACTACCCGTTCGCCACGATCGAGCCGAACGTCGGCGTGGTGGGTGTTCCCGACGCCCGTCTCGCCAAGCTGGCGTCGATCTTCTCCTCCGAGCGCATCCTTCCGGCCACGGTCGACTTCGTCGACATCGCCGGTATCGTGCGCGGCGCCTCCGAGGGCGAGGGCCTCGGCAACAAGTTCCTCGCGAACATCCGTGAGTCCGACGCGATCTGCCAGGTCATCCGCGCCTTCAAGGACGAGAACGTCGTCCACGTCGACGGCAAGGTCTCGCCGAAGGACGACATCGAGACGATCAACACCGAGCTGATCCTCGCCGACCTCCAGACGATCGAGAAGGTCCTCCCGCGCCTCCAGAAGGAGTCGCGCATCAAGAAGGACGTGGCCCCCAAGGTCAAGGCGGTCGAGGAGGCCAAGGAGATCCTGGAGAAGGGCGACACGCTCTTCGCGCACGGCATCGTCCAGGGCACCGAGCGCAACGAACTCCTGCACGACCTGCACCTGCTGACCACCAAGCCCTTCCTCTACGTCTTCAACGTCGACGAGGACGAACTGGTCGACGAGGAGTTCAAGAACGAGCAGCGCGCCCTGGTCGCCCCCGCCGAGGCGATCTTCCTCAACGCCAAGCTGGAGGCGGACCTCGCCGAGCTGGACGAGGAGGAGGCCCTGGAGCTGCTGGAGTCCGTCGGCCAGCACGAGCCCGGCCTCGCCACCCTCGCCCGCGTCGGCTTCAACACGCTCGGCCTGCAGACCTACCTGACGGCCGGCCCCAAGGAGTCCCGCGCCTGGACGATCAAGAAGGGCGCCACGGCCCCCGAGGCGGCCGGCGTGATCCACACCGACTTCCAGAAGGGCTTCATCAAGGCCGAGGTCATCTCCTTCGGGGACCTGGTCGAAGCGGGCTCGGTCGCGGAGGCCCGCGCCAAGGGCAAGGCCCGGATGGAGGGCAAGGAGTACGTGATGCAGGACGGGGACGTGGTGGAGTTCCGGTTCAACGTGTGAGCGGATGAAACAACACCACGTTGATGGCCTGGCAAACATGCAGGTCATATGGGGTCGGCTCTTCCGGGAGTCGGCCCCTTGCCGTTTCCCATGCTCTCTTCCCGCTGATCAGGAAGGTCAACGACGACCACGAGGCCATCGAGATCGTCTCCAAGCACGGTAACGCTGTGCTCGTCTCGGCCGAGGACTACGCGGCGCTACGCGAGGGCTCGTACCTGCTGCGCTCTCCTGCGAACGCTCGTCGGCTGCGCAAGGCGTATGAGAACGCCTTGGCCCACGCCAACGTGTCGGAACGCGAGCTGATCGACCCCGATGCGCGGGACGCCGCCGGCGATGGTGCCGAGTGAGGCTCGTCTTCGGGGATCAGGGCTGGGAGGACTACACGTCCTGGCTCAAGAACGACCGCAAGACGCTCGCTCAGCCCCTGTTTTAGGGGCGGGCTTGGGTCGGTCATGGCAAGCGCTGCTCCTGTGGCGTCGGCCTACATCGCCGGGGCGAAGGTGGCGGCCGTCGTCCCCGCCGGTTCGTTCCGGACATCCGGCGTGGGGCGGCTGTGCAGGCGGTGCAGGTAGGTGCGGGCGCTGGGCAGGGTCTCCAGCAGGATCCGCTGCTGGCGCCGGATTCTCGTGAAGTGGGCGTCGGCGGCCCGGCGGGCGGCCGTACGGTGCCACAGGGCCGCCGGCGGCGGGCCTCCCTGCGGGTCGAGGGCGGCCAGCAGGGTGCGCAGCTGCGTCTCGTCCGGTTCGGGGGACAGTCCGGCGTGATGCCCCTCCAGGCAGGCCGACAGGCTGTCGGACAGCGGCAGTTCGCGGTGCGCCCGCCAGAACGGCGTGTCCGCGCGCGGGGCGGCCCGGTACAGGAGCTGGGCCAGGTCGTCGGCCGCCGCCGCCTCGGACGCGGCGGCCCGGTTGAAGCGGTCCGCCGGGGTGCGCAGGTGCTGCCGGGCCGGGAAGTCGCGGACCAGGCGGTCGAGTTGGCGCAGCACGCCGGTGAGGCCGTCGTCGGTGAGCGGGTCGGCGGACCGGGCGGCCGAGCCGAGCGCCACACAGTTGTGCACCCAGGCGCGGCGGGCGGCCCCGGCGGCCCGGGTGTGGACGCGGACGTCGGCGGCGCCGGGGCGCAGGCTCCACAGGGCGCACAGCGTACGCACCGCCTCCTCCTCGTCCGTCCAGGTGCTCGCGCAGACGAGGCCGGCGCCGATCCGGTCCGCGAGCGGGCGGTGCCAGGCCCAGCCGTACGGCAGGGCGGTGGCCGTGCCGTACGGCTCGATGCCGGCCACGGCACTGTCGTGCGGCACGCTGACGGTGACCGTGCGGTCGGTGAGCGGGTGACCGGCCTCCCTGGTGAACGGTTCGCGCAGCACTCCGTTCAGCAGCAGGCTCGCCGGGCCGGTGCAGTCCAGGAACAGGTCGCCCGCGAGCCGGGTGCCGTCGGCGGTGCGCAGGGCGGTGAGCATGCCGTCGCCGTCCCGGTCGGCGCCCAGCAGCGCACCCCGCGCGGTGCGGACGCCGAACCGCTGCACGGCCGTTCGGCGCAGCAGCCGGGTGAGGAGCTCCGCGTCGGCGTGCCAGCCGTAGGGGACGGCGACCCTGCCGTCCAGCCAGCGCGGCGACCTGCGGGCGTCCAGCAGCACCGGCTCACGGAAACATGCGCGGTCCATCGGCTCGACGGTCTCCCCCGTACGGCGGCGCAGCCGCCAGAATTCCGACAGCGGGAACTCCTCGCATTCGGGGAGGGGCGCGAAAGGCCGGTCGAACAGGTCCGGTGTGTGGCCGGGCATCGGCCGCGGTGAGAGGTCTGCCTTTCCGCCGGTGCGCCAATTGACGTATCGGACGGCGAGAGTGAAGGACGCCGAGCAGGCGCGCATCCAGGTCTCCTCCGGGATGCCCAGCCGGTCGAAGAGGTCCCGCTGCACCCGCGGGGCCAGCGTCACGGCCCGGCCGGTCGCGTCGGCCGCTCCTGTGTGCTGCGGGGTTTCCAGCACGGTGACGCCGACCGCCCCGCCGAAGGTGGCGGCCAGGCGGGCGGCGGCGGCCCAGGCGGCGAGCGTGCCGCCGACGACCACGATTTCCCCGATAGGGCTTTCCAGGCTGTCCATGGGGAAATTCTCGACGGGGTGCTGTATTCGTTCTGTATCGGCGGGTACAGAGCGCCCGGAGAAGAGATACAGAGGGGAATTCCATGCTGTTTGTGCGGGGCCTGAGAGGGACCCGGACGAACAGGAGGAGAAATGTACGACGAGCTGCGCTCCCCGAATCAGGTCCAGCACCCTCTGGAATACCTGACGGAAATCGAGAACTCCGCGGTGATGGAGCAGGAACTGCTCCTGCGGGACGCCGGGACGCCGTGGGGGGATCTGCTGGCGGCCTATGTGGACGCGTTGAACGAACTGGCGGTACGGGGCACGGCAGAGGACGGTTACGTCGCCACGTACGGGCTGGACGAGGGGCACGCGGGCGGGTGCGGCTGAGCCCATGACACCCGGGAGCACGGGGGGGGGGGGGGGGGGGGGGGGGGGGGGGGGCGGGGGGGGGGGGGGGGGGGGAGGGGGGGGGGGGGGGGGGTGGGGGGGGGGTGGGGCGGGTGGCGTATACCCCATGTTTGGGTCTTTCGTGTTCT
>NZ_JBVJVY010000010.1:36899-215447 GCF_055603265.1 Streptomyces sp. NPDC037288 | reverse complement strand
CCGCCTGCCGGGCAGGGAGCGGAATCCCTATCGACACACGCCCCGGGGCGCACGCCCCAACACTGATCGGCTACACCACGAAGCGGGACGCCATCGAGGGCTGACGGGGTTGCTGCCTCGCTCCATGTCCGACACTTCCTCTTCCTTCTCCGTACTCCGCCGTCGTCACACGGCAGTCGGCTCGTACGTCCAGCGCAGCAGCGCGCCCAGACCGCCTGCCGGAACATCCTCCGCAGCGTCCCCACCGGAGGGGGGAATGATCAGTACGTCGGCGGCGGTCACGGCTGCCGCCCGCAGCAGCGCGTCGTCGGCCCGTACCGCGACCGGATCGCTCTCGCCCGGGGTCTGTACGTCGCTCCGCCGCGTCGCGACCCGGTCAGGCTCGCCGCCCACCCACGTCTCACGGGCCAGATCCGCCCCGTCGGGCCGGATGAGCAGCGTGTCGATGCGATGCTCCCGGGCGGCTTCCACCAGGGCCGGGACGCCTTCCACCGCGTCCGTGGGCCTGTCCGTGCCCACCCGTCCGGCACGGAAGCGGTCGAGCGCCTCCTCGAAGCGGTGACGGGTGTGCTCCTGCCGGGCATGCTCGATGGCCTCTTCGAGCACTGCGGAGGAGGAACCGGCGGCGCGGCCGCCGTGCTCGGTCTCCACCGTGACCCGGCGGACAGCCTCGGGAAGCCGTTCGTGCACGGCAGGCCGTTCGCGGGGGTCACCGACCAGGACGACCAGGTCGGCACGGCACTCCTCGTACGCCGAGCTCAGTGCTTCGGCGATCTCGCCGGCATTGTGCTCCCAGGTGTCCTCGACCTTGAGCTGGAAATGCCGCTCGGACCAGTCGGCCGAGGCCGTACGGTGAACCGGCCACTGCCGCCCCTCGACCTGCCCGGCGTCCTGCGGGCCGGCCGCCCCGCGCACTTCGAAGTCGGCACCGGTCCGATCGATGTAGGCCACGAGACAGACCGGGTCCTGACCGCACAGTTCCAGCAGCGGCGTCAGGCGAGGCAGAGCGGCCCAGCAGGCGATCTGGCCCTGCGGCGGCCGGGCAAGACGATGGCTGAGCACCACTTCACCTCCGGCGGCGAAGACCACCCGCCCCGCCGGGTCCTGCGCGGGGCTGATGCTCATCAGGGCGTCGCGCACCGCCTGGGTGGTCGCCGCGTCAGCGCCCTGCTCCTCCAGGCTCGCGCATGCTTCCCGCACGGACAGTTCACGCCGCTTCGCCGCCGCCTCGTCGTTCTGACCAGGGTCGAAATACACGGTGCCCCAGGGGCCGGTGCGGTCGAAGAGCGGTTCCAGGAATGACAACAGCACTGTTCCTCCTCATGGGTCCCGTTCCCGGGCCGAGTGCCCGGAGCCCGACGACGGACACGTGGTACGACAGGCCGCGAAGCGGCCAGGTCGTCGAGCCCCTCATTCGAGCCGCGAGGTTACGCTCGCCGCGATCAATGCCCGCCAAGGTCGTCTGCTCCTCCTGCGGTGAACCACTGCACCAACAGGACGTCGCGGTGCGGACCGGACCCGGCTACCCGGCCCGGCTCCTCGACAGCCCCGACATACAGGCGCGCTGCGCCATGGGGGGGCACCCCGAGCGACTCGCCAACACGTGAACCGCGTCCGTCGACTCGGCCGTGCCCGTACCGCGGCACGCGTCACCTCCACCGCCCGCCGTCCTGGCCCCGACGGCACAGCGAAAGCTCCGGCCGGAGAGCGACTGAACGGCGGCACGACGACCATCGAGGTGGCCGTGGTGCACAGGGCGTGACCGCCGCGTGATACCGCGGGAGCTGCGGGTATCAGCACTGGCGAGACCCGGCCCATGGAACGGCTTGCCGTGGGAGGTGACAGGCAGTGGACCGGTTTGGTGACAGTCAGCGGACCCTGGACATGATCGAATGGCTCCTGGAGACAGCCTCCGTCCGAGAGTTCCTGCAGCATCTCGTCGACGATGCCGTCGGCGTCTCGGCCGCGGACGGATGTGGTGTGACGGTGCAACGGCGCGGACGGCCGCTGACCGTGGTCAGCACCGGAGGCGTGGCGGACAAGCTGGACGAGAAACAGTACGGCCAGGACGACGGCCCCTGCCTGCGGGCGCTGCGGACCGGGCAGATCGTGGACGTGCCCGACACGCTGGAGGAGACCCGCTGGGGTTCCTATCCGGGGTTCGCGGCCGACCTGGGCATCCGGTCCTCGCTGTCCCTGCCCGTCCGGGTGCGCAGCCACACGGCCGGGGCGCTGAACTTCTACGCCGCGGACCCCGACGCCTTCTCCGAGGACGACCGGCACGCGCTGGTGTCGTTCGCCGCACAGGCCGGCGGCGGCATCGCCCTGGCGCAGCGCCTGGCCGACTCGGAGGAGTTCACCCGCGACCTGCAGACCGCGCTGGCCTCCCGGAGCGTCATCGACCAGACCATAGGCTCCCTCATGCAACAGCGCCGGTGCACCGCGGAGGAGGCGTTCGACCTGCTGCGCCGACTGTCCCAGGAGACCAACCTCAAGCTCCGCGACGTCTGTGCCCGTCTGCTCACCGACCTGACCGGCCGGCCCCCGACACCACGGCCGCCGCTGCGGCCGCGACCGTGATCCCATGGCGGCTCGGTGTTGTGGATGCGCCTGTCCGGAGGGCCCCCTGCTCTGTAGGGTTGTAGGTGAGGTCACGCCGCACCGGCTGATGTGCCGGTGTGGAGGCGGCGACCGCGCTGGAGACGTTCCTTCGGAGACTGGGCTCCGTAGCCCCGGTGGCACGGCGACACGACGCCCATGACGAGGCCGGTCGGCCCACGAAGGAGCCTCTGGTGAACACCGGCAACGGCTACGACAGCGCCTCCGTCATGCAGTGGCTGCTGGAAACAGAGTCGCTGGAGGACTTCCTCCAGACGCTGGCCGACGCGGCTGTGGAGCTGACCGGTGCCGAGGGAGCCGGTGTCACCATCGAACGCGAGCACCGGCCCCTCACCGTCGTCAGTGCCGGCCCGGTGGCGCCGAAGCTGGACGAGAAGCAGTACGGTCAGGACGACGGCCCCTGCCTGCAGTCCGCCCGCACCGGCGCGGAAGTCCTGGTCGACGACATGCTCGGGGAGACGCGCTGGGGTGACTACCCCGCCTACGCCGTGGCCTGTGGGATCCGCTGCTCGCTCTCCCTGCCGATCGCCGCCCGTACGCACACCGCCGGCGCGCTGAACCTGTACGCCGCCCCGCCCGCCGCGTTCGAGAACGCCGATCTCAGCATGCTGCGCTCCCTGGCCGCTCAGGCCACCGGCGCCATCGCACTGGCCCAGCGCATCGCCGACGCGCAGGCGTTCGCCGAGCAGATGCGGACGGCGATGAGTTCCCGCTCGGTCATCGACCAGGCTCTCGGGGTGGTCATGGGCCAGCGCCGCTGCACGGCCGACGAAGCCTTCGACATCCTGCGTTCCGCCTCCCAGCACCGCAACGTCAAACTCCGCGACCTGTGCACCGAACTGATCACCAACCTCTCCGGCCGCCCCCCACCAGCCCAGAACTGCGGCCCCGACCATGAGCGTCCCGACCTGTGCGCCAAGTGCCGCGGCGCCGACCGGTGGCCGGCCGCCCCGCACGCCGGGGCTTCGTCGGCGGGTGCCCTACCGCGTGGCGCCGATCGAACACCTGGGTCTCGCCGCGGGCAGGACCCGAGCGTGCGTCGCCGGCACGGGCGGGCGCCGCCACGAGGGGCGGTGCCTGTGAACCCCGCGGCGCTGGGGCGGGTACTGAGCCGACTGCTGGAGGTCAGTCACAGGGCGACGTTCGAGCAGCTGCCCGGTCTGCTCGACGCCGCTGCCCGGGACGTGGGCGCCGGTGGGGCGCGGCTGTTCGTGGCGGACCTGCAGGAGGACGTGCTGCGGGAGGTCACGGGTGTCGGGCCGGACGCCGGCCACGGCGGGCACGTGGCACATATCGAAGGCACCCTGGCCGGCCGCACCTACCAGACACTCCAGATCACCGCACCGCCCGCCGGAGGCCCCTGCTGGACGCCGGTACTGGACGGCACCGAACGCCTGGGCGTCCTGCGCGTCGACCCGCTCCCCGGCACGGCCGCAATGCCCGGCCACGACGTCGTGCAGGCGCTGGCGTCGATGGCGGGACTGCTGCTGGTCTCCAAGCGGAGCAACAGCGATTCCCACGCCCGGCTCACCCGGACCCGGGAGATGGGCGCATCGGCGGAACTGCAGTGGGCGCTCATGCCGCCGCGTACCTTCGCCAACGACCGGGTCACGATCAGCGCCGTGATGGAACCCGCCTACCGGGTGGCCGGGGACACCTTCGACTACGCCATCGCCGGCGACACCGCGCACCTGAAAATCTTCGACGCCATGGGCCACGACACCTCGGCCGGCCTGACCGCGTCCCTGGCCATGGCCACCTGCCGCAGCCACCGCCGCTCGGGCGCGTCGCTCGCCGCCACCAGTCAGGCCATCGATGAAGCTCTGACCGAGCAGTTCGGCCACACCCGCTATGTCACCGGCATCCTCGCCGACCTCGACCTGACCACCGGAAAGCTCAGCTGGATCAACCGAGGACACCTGCTGCCCGTGGTCATCCGCGGCGGGCGCTGGGCCACCACCCTGCGCTGCCCGCCGGCCGCACCCATGGGCACCGGCCTGGACCTGCCCGTCCGGGTGTGCGTCGACCACTTGGAGCCCGGCGACCGGCTGCTGCTGTTCACCGACGGCATCACCGAAGCCCGCGACGCCCAAGGCGCGCTGTTCGGCCTGGAGCGCTTCACCGACTTCCTCATCCGCCAGCACGCCGACGGCCTGCCCGTCGCCGAGACCCTGCGCCGCCTGATCCACGCCGTCCTCGAGCACCACGACGGCCGACTGGACGACGACGCCACCGTCCTGTTCTGCGAATGGCACGGCAAACACCCCGATCGCTCCCCCTGACCGGGGTACCCGGGCGGCGAAGCAGAGCCCGGTAGGAGAGGCGTCATGGCTCAGCCTCCAGGTCCTCGCCCGGCCCGCACCAGCCGGGCCACCTGAACGGATCCAGGCGTAACGTCGAAGATGTGAGGACGGGAGGTGTGACGGCCCCCGCCCTCACCCGGAGCACGCACCCAGCCCGACCATGCCCGTTGAACATCGTCCGGCCTGGCCCCGTCGGCGACAGCGTCCGGACGGCAATCACCGTCGCCTGGTCCACGGCGGCACCACCGCGGCGACGCTCAGCAGATCGAGCAGGCCGGTAGGTGACGAGCCCGCACCGGTCAAGCGCCGGCCCCGGCCCTTCCGTCAGACGCCCCTTTCGCCCATACGCCGTTCTCCTCTCCCACTCGGTGGGAGCGCGCCGGATCGGCGACTTTCTGCCTCCTCAGTCCATAGTCACCGGGTTCGGGCCCACTGTCTCGAGATGGTCGCCCACCGCCACCCGGCGCCACCGCCGCGCACCGGCCGCCCCGTCGTCGTACGCCGCAGCGAACTCCTCACCGCCTGGCTCCGCCGCCCTGTGCCTCACGCGCTCGTCCGTACCCCGGACCTGGCCGCCGACGCCCGCCGCGGCCTGCGTGAAGCCCTCGTCCGTGATAGCCACTCTCAGCCTGGATGAACAGCGCCCGCGGACAGCGTCCTGATGGCGGCTGATGCCAAGGGAGGTGTCTGCGGTGGGATCTTGCCATCCGGTAGAGAACCCTTCGCCCCAAGGGGCCACGCTCATGAACGCCGGTCCGGCCGGCCCGAAGGCGACCGGATACAGTGCGCGAGACGGCAGCCTGTCAGGGAGGGGAAGCGTGACCGACACCAGCAGCACCCGGCCCGCCGAGGGTGAAGCGCAAGCGGCGCGGCAGAGCCGACTGCACCGCCTGATGCGCTACATCCCGCTGATCGCCCCCGTCCTGCTGTGGGCCGTGCCCTGCTGGGTGCTCCTGTACACCGGCCAGCACTGGCCGCTGCCTGTCACGCTTGCCGGCACCGCCCTGTTCGTCCTCGGCCTGATATGCATGCCGCTCGCGATGGTGCGCGGCCACGGCCGGCGTCAGCAGGACCGGGCGGCGATCGTCGGTGACACCCTGCTGGGCACCAGCTGGGTTCTGTTCACCTGGTCCGTTCTGCTCGGCGTCTTCTTGCGGCTCGCCCTGACCGTGGCCGGCGTCGGCGAGAGTCAGGACCGGGCCAGAATCGTCACGTGGGCCGTCCTCGGCACAACCGCCGTGCTGCTCGGCTGGGGGTACGCCGAGGCCCGCCGCGTGCCACGCGTGCGTCGACTCGACGTGCAACTGCCCCGACTGGGTGCCGGGCTGGACGGCCTCCGCGTCGTCCTCATCACCGACACCCACTACGGCCCGCTCGATCGTGCCCGCTGGTCGGCACGGGTGTGCGAGACGGTGAACACCCTGGAAGC
The DNA here is from genome assembly GCF_055603265.1 of Streptomyces sp. NPDC037288. Lineage (NCBI taxonomy): Bacteria > Bacillati > Actinomycetota > Actinomycetes > Kitasatosporales > Streptomycetaceae > Streptomyces > Streptomyces sp. NPDC037288. Next base: position 209,096 of record NZ_JBVJVY010000010.1, on the reverse strand, counting down.
CGACCTGGTCTGCCACACCGGCGACATCGCGGACGGCACGGCCGAACGCCGCCGCGCCCAGGCCGCCCCACTCGGAACCGTGCGGGCCACCCGGGCCCGTGTCTACGTCACCGGCAACCACGAGTACTACAGCGAGGCCCAGGGCTGGGTCGACCTGATGGACGAGCTGGGCTGGGAGCCGCTGCGCAACCGCCATCTGCTGCTCGAACGCGGAGGCGACACCCTCGTGGTCGCCGGCGTGGACGACGTCACCGCCGAGTCCTCCGGCCTGGCAGGCCACCGCGCCCACCTCGCCGGGGCCCTGAACGGCGCCGATCCCGACCTGCCCGTCCTGCTCCTGGCACACCAGCCCAAGTTCGTCGACCGGGCGGCAGCCGCCGGCATCGACCTCCAGCTCTCCGGCCACACCCACGGCGGTCAGATCTGGCCCTTCCACCACCTCGTCCGCATCGACCAGCCCGCCGTCGCCGGCCTCAGCCACCACGGCACCCGCACCCTCCTCTACACCAGCCGCGGCACCGGCTTCTGGGGCCCGCCCTTCCGCGTCTTCGCCCCCAGCGAGATCACCCTGCTCGTGCTCCGCTCCCCGCACCCGCCCACCTCGCCGTAGCACCGGGCAGGCCAACACATCCCCTTGGAGCAGTCCACCACTGGACGTAACGGGGAGCGTAGAGACGCCTCAAGGCGTTGCGGTTCTCACGGGCCAAGGACTACGACCTGGTTCGGCGCGGGGAGTTCCCGTGCCGCGTGATACGCATCGAGCGTAGACACACGTGTCGTTACAGCGTCCTTGCTCCGTGTACTCGAAAGCAGGAGCCGGAGTACAACGGTGTCCGCGTCGGACGCTGCATGCCGCCGTAGCCCGCCGCGCGAGGAAGCCCCGCCGGAAGCACTACCGGAGTACGGCTCTTCGCCGTGAGCGGATGCGGATGAAGTGGGCTCAGTCCTCGTCCTGGGCGCGTCGGTGGAGCTTCGCGATGTCGTCGTCGAAGTACGCGGCGTAGGAGACATCATCCTGGTCGCCGCCACCCTCGTGGCCGCCCAGGACGCCGATGACCGTGCCGGTGTGGCTCTTGGGGTCGTAGTCGGCGAGCCAGGGGCTGCCGCTGGTCCCGTCCCCGAGGTCGGTGCACCGGATGCGCAGCTGGGTGTCGCTGAACTTCGTGGTGTGGTTCTGGCATGAGATCGGGGTGTCACGGCTGGTGGGATAGCCGGTGATCTCGACCTTGTTGCCGAAGCCGCGGTTTGTGCCGAGGGCGTTGCCGCCCAGGAGGTCCTGGATGTCCTTGCCGTCCTTCTGGTCGAGGACGAGGAAGGCGACGTCGAGGTCCTCGTCCTGCGACTTGGCCCAGCGGTCATCGACGACCACCTTGCTCACCTTCCACAGGCCGGTGGGCTCGTCGCCGTTGCGGTAGCCGGGGGCGAAGACCAGGTCGTTCACCGGCTGCCCGGAGTCGGCGTCGAAGGCGCAATGGGCCGCGGTGATCAGCATGTTCCGGCCCGGACTCTGCACCACGCTCGCCGTGCAGAAATGGGCGCCCTGGTCATCCTTCTCGAAGACCGCGCCGATCCGGGCGTTCTCCTCGGTCCTGCGGGGGGTGTACGCGTTGCCGTCCTCGGCCGGGGCCGTAGCGGGGAGGTCCTGGTCCTGGTCCCGCGGGGACCGGCCCGGCTCGCCGGACTTGCCGAAACCGCCGCGCCCGCCGCTTCCGGCCGTATGGGTTACCGCCGTGGCGTCGCCCACCACTGCGGCTGCCGCGACGATGACCAGCGTCAGGGGCAAGACGGATTTCCTGGCTAGCGAGCGCACAAGGTCATTATCGACGCGGGCCGGGCATCCGGGAGGTGCTTCACCGGGAGGCTCCCGTCACAATCCGCCGTCCCCAAGACACCGGCCTGCCAGCCCACACCCGCAAGGACCTGGACACCGTCACCGCCGAGCTCAATAGCCGCCCACGCAAGGCGCTGAAGGTGAAGGTGACCCATGGATCACTTCGTACAGGAGCTGGCGCGGATGATGCGCGACGCCGAGGAGAACACGCTTTCCGCTCGACCGAGCCGTCCTTCTTCCACAGCCACAGCAGCCCCGACGACTCGTTCAGGCCCGTCCGCATCTCGTGGGCAGGGCGAGGAACATGCGGGCACACCACCATCAAGGGCGGTTCACTCGCTCACCTCGGCAGCCTCACAAGACCTGCATTGGCATGACCTTGACCAGCGGAAGACGGCGGCCGCATGGTGAACCAACCGGCCCGCAGCTGACCTGACATGCCGTCTGTCAACGCTGTTTCTCGTCATGTGGCCCTTCCCAACCGCCTGAAGCCGCACGGAGGCTTGATGCACCGACGCGAGATACCCTCCGGATCCCTGGTGATCCACCGCCATCAATCGAGACGCCGGACACGGAGGATGGCAGCCGGCCTGACGGCGATGCTCACCCTCACCGTCACTGCCCTCACCGTCGGCCTGGCCACCGGTGTCCAGGCCGACGCGCTCTCGTCCACCCCGCGCGCGTCCACCGCCGCGGGTACGCCGGGCTTCGGCTGTTTCCATCCCTTGCACGCGGGACAAGCCCGCTGTTTCGGCGTCCTGAAGGCCCACCGCACCACCTCGGGCCGCATGTCACCGTTCACCACCGGATCCCCGACCACGATGGGGTACGTACCGTCCGAGCTGCGTTCCGCCTACAAACTGGGCGGTACCTCGGGATCGGGCCGGACGGTGGCCATCGTCGACGCCATGGACGACCCGAAAGCCGAATCCGACCTGGCCGCCTACCGCAGGGCCTACGGTCTGCCGTCGTGCACCACCGCGAACGGCTGCTTCCACAAGGTGAACCAGAACGGCCACGCATCGCCGCTGCCCTCCGGTGACCACGGTTGGGCCGAGGAGATCAGCCTCGACCTCGACATGGTCTCGGCGACATGCCCTGGCTGCCACATCCTCCTGGTCGAGGCAAAGTCGGCGAACGTCCCGGATCTCATGACGGCCGAGGACACCGCCGCCACCACACCGGGCGTCGTCTCCGTCTCCAACAGCTGGGGTGGGTCCGAGGACAACACCGTCACCTCCCTCGACCCGCACTTCAAGCACCCCGGCGTCGCGATCACGGCAAGCTCGGGCGACTCCGGTTACGGCGTCTCCTGGCCGGCCTCCTCCCCGTACGTCACCGCCGTGGGCGGCACCTCGCTGAGCAAGGCGTCCAACTCCCGCGGCTGGACCGAGACCGCGTGGAGCGGCGCGGGCTCGGGCTGCTCGGCGTACGAGGCCAAGCCGTCCTGGCAGCACGACTCCGGATGCGCCAAGCGCGCCGTCGCCGACGTGGCCGCCGTCGCCGATCCCCACACCGGGGTGGCGGTCTACGACACGTACAACAGCTGCGGCGGCGCGTTGTTGTGCGACACCGAGCTGCAACTCGGTCTCGCACAGGGTGCCGACGGATGGGTCGAAGTCGGCGGCACCAGCGTGTCGTCACCGATCATCGCGAGCGTCTACGCACTGGCCGGAAACACCTCTCAGGTCGCCAACGGCGCGTATCCGTACAGCCACAGGTCGGCGCTCAACGACGTCACGTCGGGCAGCAACGGCTCCTGCGGCGGCACCTACCTGTGCACCGCCGGTCCGGGATACGACGGCCCGACGGGCCTCGGCACACCCCACGGCACCGGCGCCTTCTGACGGCGGCGCCCTCCGGCCGACAAGGGCTGGGCCCGCGTCGCACCACTGCGGCGCGGGCCCAGCCCCCGCCTTCTCCCAGCCCTCCAGCGGGCCGTAGACCACACGCTCTATGCAGTGCCTGGCCAGCCGGATACGGAATGGTGGTGGCCGACGGCACGCCGGCCGGAGTCCTGGGCATCGCCGACCGGCTGCGCCCGGACGCCACCGCCACCGTCGCCTCCCTCACCGCGCTCACCGGCACCGCGCCGACGCTGGTCACCGGCGTCAATCCCCGCGCCGCCGCCCGCCTGGCCGCCGAGGCCGGCATCACCGACGTCCGCGCAGGACTGCTCCCGCAGGACAAGGTGGCCGCGGTCCGGGAGCTGGAGCGGGCCGGCCGCAAGGTCCTCGTCGTGGGCGACGGCGTCAACGACGCGCCCGCCCTGGCCGCCGCCCACACCGGCATCGCTATGGGCCGGGCCGGCTCGGACCTGGCCCTGGAGACCGCCGACGCGGTGATCGTCCGCGACGAACTGGCCACCGTGCCCGCCGTGGTGGCCCTGTCCCGCCGGGCCCGCCTCCGACCTGCCGTGGAGCGGATACCGCACGGAGCACAGCCACGTGGGCGACGGCCTCATCGCCCACTGCGAGCAGTCCTCTTACGTCCGCGCCCAGGAACAGGGCCGCAGCCACGGTGAGCGGAGCCGCACAACACCCGCACCCTGGACCTGCTGCGCACGGCTGTGGACGCCCGCACCAAGGACTGGGCGGCCTTCCAGAAGCACGCCGTGGAGTTCCACCTGCGCAACGCCACCGCCTGGGCCGACGAGGCCACCGGCCAGGACCTCACCAGCCAGGTCGACCCGGACTTCCAGCACGGTCCCGCGGCACTGGCCGCCCCCGCCTGACCCCCCACCGCCCCGAGAACCAGAGAACAGGACAGCCCTTCATGTCGCTCGACGTCTCCCCGCAGCTGCTCGCCGAGGGCGAGAACGGCGAGGTGCGAGAGGAGGACTTCGTGGAAAGGGTACGCACGTCCCTGCCGTACGCCTACGATCTCATCGCCCGCCTGGTGCACGAACTGCGCCGCGGCACCGCGGAGTTCGCCGACAACCAGACTCCGCCGCTTTCCGAGAAGGAGCGCGGCCAGCTGCTGCGCGCCCTGTCCAGTGACGCCATCCGCGGCAGCCTGGAACGCCACTCCGGCATCGCCCTCGCCTTCCAGAACTGCCACCGCGTCGCCGCCTTCCACCCCGAGGCACGCGGCGGAGACACCCGCACCCGTTTCACTTCCCAGCACGCGCAGATCCTCAACCAGTCACCGGAGTTGCGCGACTGCTGAGCCACGCGCCAGGTCAGCGGATCGCGACGACGACGCAGCTGTCGCCGTACTGCCAGACGGCGCCGGCCCGCCCGAACCCCGCCTGCCGCAGCAGGCGGATGTGGTCCGGCAGGGACAGGCGGGCGGCGCTGTCGGTGCCGGTGGCCGACTGCCGCTGGCGGCGCTCGGCGAGCAGGTCGGCCAGCTCCGCGTCCTCGGCGACGGCCGTCCACCAGGAAGCCCAGTCCTCCTGGGCGAGCACCCGCTGCCGCTCGGCCCGACGGCGCCCCACGTACCCCGCCACCTCGGCGAGCACGGCGAGCACGGCGTCATTCTGCGGGAGGTGGTCGCCGTTGACGAGGACGCCGCCCGGCCGCAGCAGCGCGGCGAGTACCCGGTAGACGCGGCGCAGCGTGTTCGGGTCCAGGTAGTGCAGGGCGGTCGTCGAAACGGCCGCCTCCAGGGGGCGGTCGGGGGCCAGGGCCTGCGTCCAGCCGTCCTCGCCGATCACCGTGTCGACGTAGCGGGCCGCGTCCGCGTGGTGGGTGCGGGCCAGCTCCAGCAGCAGGGGGTCCTGGTCCGCGGCCACGATGTCCGCGTGCGGCAGCCTGCGGGCCAGGCGGGCCGCCAGTGCTGTGGCGCGGCACCTGGACCAGTACGTGGGACTGGTCCGGGTGGCACCGATGACCCGGCGGCCACGGACCGGGCTGATCGCCGTCCGGACCGACCGACACCGGCGCGGCATCGCCCGGCGCTGCTGGCCCACGCGCTGGGTTCGCTGCCCCACTCGGGGACCGCCGCGGCATGGGCCTGCGCTGTCTGCCGCTGCTGCTGACGCGTCACGTGGGTCACCCGACGGCTGCGGATCTTTCCGCGGTCGGAGATGAACTTCCGCAGCAAGTCGGTGTCCTTGTAGTCGATGTAGGTGATGCCGGCGGCGTCCAGCGGGTTGGTGCGCTGACGCTTGGCAGTCTGACGCCGGATGCTTGTGCGTCGGGTCATGGTGAGGTCGGTCCTCTCTTTCAGGTCACGGGGTCGAGCAAGTCGTCAAAGGCGTGCGGCAGTTGCTTCCAGCGGTCCCTGCCCGCCGCGTACTCGTCGTCGGTGAGCAGGCATGAGTCGAGCAGGGCCGACAGGCCGTCGCGGTCCAGGCCGGGCGAGGTGAAGGTGAGGTACTGGCAGCGGTCACCGTGTTCGGCGTGCCAGTCCACGGAGGCGGCGAGGCGGCGCTCGGCGGGCACCATCTCCCAGGCGGCGTCGGGCAGAGCTGCCAGCCAGGGCCCGGCCGACTCCACGCACAGCGCGCCGCCGGCGGCGTCCCAGGACAGCAGGGTGTCGGGGCGGTCCGCCAGCCAGAACCGTCCACGGCTGCGGGCGGCGGCGCAGGTGAGGTCCTCAAGCGCCGCGTACAGGCGCTGCGGATGGAAGGGCCGTTCGCGCCGCCAGACGAAGGTGCTCACCCCGTGCTCGTCGCACGACTGCGGCAGCAGCGCGCACGCAGGATGCACACGGGCGGCGGCCGCTGCCACGTCGAAGCCCGCCAACAGCGCTGCGCCCAGGGCACCGGCGCTCTCCACCCGTACGATTCGTGCGCCTGGTGTGAGCTGGGCGAGCAGCGCGTGGTCGGTGTCGTCGGCGACCTCGTCGCAGGAATCGTCGTCGCCGAGCGCGATCACCGTGGGGTACTCCAGCTGCCGGGCGAAGGTGTCGGCGACCGTGCGCCGGTCGGTCGGCGCGGCGGCGAGGCCGACGTCGGCCAGATCGTCGCCGTTGGACAGGTACGGCAGGACGAGTGCCGGGTCGACCGCGGTGGCGACCCCGGTCAGGGCCAGCGGTGCGCCCGCGGCGGCGACGACTCCGGCCATGGCCTGGGGCTCGACGGAGTCCCACAGTTCCACGACGGCCAGCCGGTACGTTCCCTCCTGGGCGAGCCGCAGCAGTTCGGGGACGAGATCCTCGCGAAGTGCGCAGCACGCGCAGTCGTTCACCAGGGGTGCGTCGCCACTGCCCAGCAAACCGTCGGCGTCACGCACCGTCCGGCGCACCGCGCTGTCCACGGCGCACGTCAGGTCGTGGTGCAGCGCGACCGAGCCGGGGACCGTACGCAGGATCTGCGCTACGGCGGCCCTGCGGGCGTCGGCGTGCAACCCGCCGACGATCACCACCGGCAGCCGCGCCTGACCGCCGATCACTGCTTGCTCCGTCCGCGCCCGTAGCGCCGCTCGAAGCGCTCGACCCGCCCCGCGGTGTCCAGGACCCGCTGGGTGCCGGTGTAGAAGGGGTGGCTCGCCGAGGAGATCTCGACGTCGATGACCGGGTAGGTGTTTCCGTCCTCCCATTCGATGGTCTTGTCGCTCGTGGCCGTGGACCGGGTGAGGAAGGCGTAGTCGGCGGCCCGGTCACGGAAGACGACCGGGCGGTACTGGGGGTGGATTCCGGGCTTCACGGCTCTCAGCGCTCCTCACGGAAGTCGACGTGGCGGCGGGCGACCGGGTCGTACTTGCGCAGGGTGAGCCGGTCGGGGTTGTTGCGGCGGTTCTTGCGGGTCACGTAGGTGTAGCCGGTACCGGCGGTGGACCTCAGCTTGATGATCGGGCGCAGTTCGTTACGGGCCATGGACAGCACCATACAAGAGATTGGTTTTCATTTTCATCTGGCGCTAGTGTGCTGCTGCATCCACCCCAAGGAGGAACAGCCATGTCCGCCCACTGCCAACTCACCGGCCGACAGCCCGGATTCGGGCACCACATCTCCCGCTCGCACCGGCGCAGCAAGCGTCGCTTCGATCCGAACGTCCAAAGCAAGCGCTACTGGCTGCCGAGCGAAGGTCGCCACGTCCGGCTCACGCTCTCGGCCAAGGGCATCAAGACGGTCGACACGATCGGCATCGAGGCCGCGGTGGCCCGCATCCGCGCCCGGGGAGGGAAGATCTGATGGCGAAGAAGAGCAAGATCGCCAAGAACGAACAGCGGCGCCTCGTCGTGGCCCGCTACGCCGCGCGCCGGGCCGCGTTGAAGGCGATCATCGCGTTCCCCGGAAGCTCGGAGGAGGACCGCACTGCCGCCCAGCGGGAACTGCGCCGACAGCCCCGTGACGCCAGCGCCGTCCGCCTACGCAACCGCGACTCCGTGGACGGCCGCCCCCGTGGCTACCTGCGCGCCTTCGGTCTGTCCCGCATCCGCGTACGCGAGATGGCCCACGCGGGCGAGCTCCCTGGCGTGACCAACAGCAGTTGGTAACCCGGCACGCCAGGGACTCACAAGGTGGGTACGGCCTACCCCGCACGCGGACGGCTTCCGCGTGCGGGGTAGGCCGTACCGGACGATCAGACGGTCGTCAGGGCGGTGTCGTCCACGACGAAGCTGGTCTGCAGCGAGGAGTCCTCCACGCCGTTGAACTTCAGGGTGACCGTCTGGCCCGCCAGCGAGGACAGGTCGAAGGTCTTCTGCGCGTACCCGGAGTTGTGGTTGAGGTTCGAGTACGTCGCCAGGGTCTTCGAACCGGCGGTCACCGTCAGCTTGTCGTACGCGGTGCTGCCGGTGGTCTCCGAGGTGTCGATGTGCAGGTAGAAGGTGAGCGTGGCCTTGCAGCCGGCCGGGATCGTCACCGACTGGGACAGCGTGTCGGTGTGCGAGGAGCCGTAGCCGTCGAGCCAGGCGTAGTACGAGCCGCCGTGCGATCTTCTGGCGATGCTCGGGCTGAGACCACGGCACAGCCGTTCCCGTACTCTGCCTCAGAGCCGCCGCGCAGGACCGGCTCTGGAGGGGGCACGGACAACCGCGAGGGAGACCGCATGGGAACCGCTGACCGGCAGAGCGCCGGAGACTGGAACCGGGTCGGCGACCCGCCCCGACCCAGAGGTGGTCGTCCGAGCGAGTACGGCCACGACTACGGGTACGGGAATCCTCCTGAGTCGATACCTCACCCCGGCTACGGACCCGATGCCGGCGCGGGCCACCTCCCCTCTCAAGAGACAGGCCACAGGCACTCACCAGCGACCGGCGCCGGACACGGTCCCGGAGCGAGCGCCGACGGTCACGGACACGGCCACTCGCACGGCCACAGTCACAGCCACGGGCCCGCCGCACCGGTCTCCCGGCACCTGCGCAAGGTCATCGCCGCGATCCTGATCCCCTTCACCGCCGCGGTCGTGGTGGGGCTCGTGGTGCTGTGGCCGGGCGGAGCCCCGCCGCACAAGCGCACCGGTGTCGGCTTCGACCAGCAGACCCAGCAGGCGACGGTCACCAAGGTCGTCGAGGTGGGCTGCAAGTCGGTGAACGCCTCCGGCGAGACCCCCACCGGCGACACCTCCACCGCCGAGGGCAACTCGGCACAGCAAGAGGCGAACGGCACCTGCCACAAGGCCACGATCCGGATCGACACCGGCAAGGACACGGGTCGCACCTTCACCGAGATCGTGCAGCCCGACCAGGCACGACAGCTACACCAGGGCGAGAAGGTCGTCACCGCCTACGAACCCTCCGCGCCCAAGGACCTGCAGTACTCGGTCACCGACGTCAACCGTCGCTTCCCCATGGGCCTGCTGGCCGGCATCTTCGCCCTCGCCGTCGTGGTGGTGGGCCGACTGCGCGGCGTGATGGCGCTGGTCGCCCTGGCCATCAGCTTCCTGGTGCTGAACTTCTTCGTCCTGCCCGCGGTCCTGCAGGGCTCGAATCCGCTGCTCGTGGCGGTGGTCGGATCGAGCGCCATCATGCTGATCGCCCTCTACATGTGCCACGGCCTGTCGGCCCGCACCTCGGTGGCGGTACTCGGCACCCTGCTCTCGCTGGCGCTGATCGGCATCCTGGGCTCGGCGTTCATCGGCTGGGCCGCCCTCACCGGCAACACGGACGACAGCACCGGCCTGATCCACGGCCTCTATCCGAAACTCGACATGAGCGGTCTCCTGCTCGCCGGCGTCATCATCGGCTCCCTCGGCGTGCTCGACGACGTCACCGTGACCCAGACCTCGGCCGTCTGGGAACTGCACGAAGCCAACCCCACGATGGGCTGGCGCGGACTGTACCGAGCGGGCATCCGCATCGGCCGCGACCATATCGCCTCAGTCGTCAACACCCTCGTACTCGCCTACGCCGGCGCCGCACTGCCCCTGCTGCTCCTCTTCTCCATCGCCCAGAGCGGCATAGGCACGGTCGCCAACAGCGAACTGGTCGCCGAGGAGATCGTACGGACCCTGGTCGGCTCCATCGGCCTGGTCGCCTCCGTCCCCGTCACCACCGCACTCGCCGCCCTGGTGGTGGCGGCGGACCGGCCCGGTCCACGCGCGGAAACGGCGGCAGCGGCAGCGGGGACGGCTGGCGGAGCGACCGCCGGCCGGCGCGGGCGTCGGCGGAAGCCTTGAGAGCACCTTGTTCAAGGTGGGGCCCGGCCAGAGAGTCCTTTGCCTGGCCACGGCCGCTTCCCAGAGGCCGGCGTCGAGAATGCGGGCGGCCTTCTTTCAACGCAGCCAGGCGGCAGGCACGGATGCTGACTGCGCCGGACGACATGGTATTCCGGCTACACGGCCACCAGTTCCCCTTAGAGGACGAGGCAAGTGGCCCCGCGCAACCGGAAGGGAAGACGTACCGCCTTCGGTAAGCACCTGTTCCGCGTTCGCGGGCTCCGCCCGCACGCCCGCAACGCGCACAGCGGTACGCGCACGTTGCGGGCCACTGCACGGGGAGCGCGAGTGGGTAGCGCTCAGAGTGCGGGTGAAGCGGCCGGATACCGGGACTGATCGACTCAGCCGCCGCTCTTGCGCCTGAACGACCGCTGGCTCGCAGCCGGGCCGTGCGCCGCACGCACCTTCGACGCATCGGGGTTGGCGGCCACATCAGCGGCGTCCGCCTGCGCACCGCGCTTGCGCGCCAGGGCTTCGCGGAACTTGCGCTTGAGGTCGTAGTTGCCGTCGCTGTCCGGCGTCAGAGGGGACGTCTCCGGGGCAGCCGGCTCCGAACCTTCCGTAGGTACGGGCTCTGCGGTCATGGTGACCTCCTGGGTTCGGGGGTGGGCAAGCACAGCTTGTCATGCCGGGCGCACTGCCGGGCGCCGGTGACATCATCGTGCTCCGTTCCGGCGGGTATCCCGCTCGGGGAACAAGGAGGTTCGCCTCGCAGGTGAGGCGCAACAGAACGGCTTCGGGCCGGACCGGGGGTCGATCCCGTGGCCAGGCCATTCGCTGCCAGGACAACGGCTGTCAGCCGTTGCGACGCACGAGGGCGGCCTTGCGGGCTTCGGCGAGCTTGCGGGCCTCGCCGGCCTTTCGGGACTTGCCGCCGACGCCGCGGGAGGGGTCCTTGCCGGTGCGGGCGTGACACCCGAAGCGGTCCGTCGCCGTAGCGCCCGCTGCCGGCAGGCGCCGGAGCAGTATCGAGCCGGCCGACCCCCGTGCGGCCTCACGATCAACGTCGCACCGCACACCTCACACGTTCGACTCCGGCTCATCCCCCATTCCTGGCCGCACCGCCCCGGAACGAAACCATCGCCTCCAGCCACGGGTCTCCGCGAAGGCTGCGCCGGTCGGCTTCGGCAGGAGCAGTGCGGCCGCACTCGCGCGTGCGGTGGCCGGCACCATGGCAGGGCCGGCCACCGCGGGCATCCGGGTGCGTCAGGGTGTGGCGGCGGGGTCGATGCCGAGTACGACGGTTCCGGTCACTCCCTTGCCGAGGTCGCTGCCTGCCTGGGTGAGGGTCAGCAGGGTCGATGACCCGCCGTTGCGGTAGATGCCGTCCCGCGCGTTGAGCGTGCGGGTGGCCGTGTTGTTCCGGTACGGGGACAGGGCGGCGACCCTGGTGTTGTACGCCTCCGGGAAGTAGAGCTGGCCCGTGTGGGACACGTGGCCGCCGTGGTAGGTCCCGTTGGACACGGTGCCTCCCACATGTGTCTTGACGTGGATGTGGAGAGCCCGGCCGACGTACCAGCCGGGGTAGATGGTGGTGAATTCCGCGACACCGGCGGAGTCGGTCAGCTGCACACCGCGCAGGAAGGTGGTGTCCGGGGTGGAACCTCCGGCGACATAACCGGAGTAGACCCCGAGGGCGTCGCAGTGCCAGATGTCGACCGCCGTCCGGGGCAGCGGGGCGCAGGTCGCTGCGTCGACCACCGTCACGCGGAGGGTCAGCGGAACACCCGCCTTCCCCTCTGTGATGTCCTTGCGGACCGTCTCCAGGTCCAGGTAGTACGGCCCCTCGGTCTGCTCGGGCGTGAGGACGCAGGCGGCAGCCGGCCGGGCCGCGGCCCGGTGCTCGGTGGCGGCGGTCGCCTGCGTGGCGGCGACACCCAGCGCGGCGACGCCGAGGGTGGCGCCGCCCAAGGTGGCTATGACGGACCTGCGGGTGGCACCCGTGGGAACGTCCGACGGCTCGAGGTCGCGCCGCGGCTCCGCGGTGTTGTGGTGGGGGGTGTCAGTCATGGCGTGAGCATGGCACCTGTGACGGCCCAAGGGATCGCACGGACGACCCACCAGGCAACCGCGTTACGAAACCCTCCATCGGTGCCTCGTGCGCCTACGGGGTCGCGTCTCGTTGAGCTCACGCGCGGCGCAGGACCTTCGACCCGTGCCAGCGGCAGATCGTGAGCGCGAAGTGGAGGTCGAAGGCGTTGGCGTCGAGGTCGAGGTGATAGTGCTCGACGGCGCGCTGGACGCGGTAGTGGACGGTGTTGCGGTGGACCATCAGCTGGTCCGCGGTGGCGGCGTAGCTGCGATGGGTGGCGAGGAAGACGCGGAGCGTCTCGCGCAGGAGTTCCCGGCGGCGGTCGTCCACTGCGAGGTCGCCGAGGGTGTCGGAGACGAACTCGGCCAGTTCGCGGGGCTCGTCGACCAGGAGGGCGACGGGCGCGACGCGGGCGAAGGCCACTACTTTCGGGGTGCCGGCCCCCGCGGAGAGGGCGAGGGCCTTGGCGCGGGCGGCGGCGCGGGTGCTGCGGCGGAAGCCGTCAAGGCCTGGGCGGACGATGCCGAGGGCGACACGCACGGGTAGCGCGGCGTCGGCCAGTTCGGCGGCGACGGTGTCGGGGTCCACCGGGCGGCCAGGCCTGACGGCGAGCCAGATCCGGGCGTCTGCCTCGTCCGTATGGACCAGCAGCGGACGACCCTGTGCGGGCAGGACGGTGCACAGCAGCGAGGTCAGCCGGTCGAAGACGGCGGCGGGGTCGGTGGTCGCCGTGGTGCCGTGGAGCCAGGCCTCGACGGCCAGATGGCTGGCGGACAACCGGTAGTCGAGAGCGGCCTCCGCCTGACGCAGATCGACGCTGGGGTTGTCGAGGAGCTGGTTGACCCAGTGCTGGCGCAGCATGCCGCGGGTGCCCACCCAGCGTTCGCGCTCCTGTTCGTAGGCGCGGCCCACCTGGTCGCAGACCCGGTCCAGGTAGGCCGAGCTGAGGCTGACCAGGGTGATCACGGTACCCACCGGGTCCGGCAACCCCAGTCGGACCGCCTCGCCGAGGACCAGGTCCATGCTCTGCGCATGGCCGAGACGGTAGGCACGCAGCAGCGCGGAGAGCGGAACGTCGCGCTGGGCGAGCCGGCGGGCGTAGGAGACGGCTGAGGCGGGCGCGTCCACGGTCTGCGGATCGATGCGGTTGATGATGACGTGCAGGGCAGTGACGATGTTCTCCGTGATGCTGGCCTCGAGCAGTCCGCGCAGCGGTTCGTCGTGTTCCAGATCGGTGATCGCCGCCTCGGTGGTGGCGACGAGCCGGGCGATGAACTCGTCCCGGCGCGCCTGCATCACCCGGGCCGCGAGGACGACCGGGTCCGGTGGCCCGTCCGCCCGCCGTTCCACGGGTGCCGTCACCGGGCCAGGTACCGCAGTGCGGAGCGGGCGGCGTTCGCACCGCACATGCCGTGCGTCCCGGCGCCGGGCGGGGTGGCCGCGGAGCACAGGTAGACGCCGGGGATGCCGGTGCTGTAGGGGTCGAGGGCGACTCGCGGGCGCAGCGCAAGCTGCACCTCGGTGTTGGCCCCGCCGATGATGTCGCCGCCCACGTAGTTGGGGTTGTACCGGGACATCTCCACCGCCGAGCGGACGGAGATGCCCATGATGCGTTCCCGGAAGCCGGGGGCGAACCGCTCGATCTGGCCGAGCACTGCCTCGGTGGCATCCCCGGTGTAGCCGTGAGGTACGTGCGCGTACGCGTACACCGGGTGGACGTCCCCGGCCGAGCGGCCGGGGTCGGCGAGGTACTGCTGGGAGAGCAGCACGAAGGGTCGCTCGGGCATGTGGCCCCGACTGGTCTCCCGCTCGGCGCGGACGACCTCTGCCAGGGTGCCGCCGAGGTGCACGGTGCCGGCCTCGCGGCAGGACTCGTTGGTCCACGGCACCCCGCCCGCCACGGCCAGGTCCACCTTGAACGCCGCTGGGCCGTGGCGCCAGCGCAGATAGGCGCGCCGGACGCGCGCCGGCAGTGCCGGACCGCAGATGTCGACGGCAGCGCGCGGGACGACGTCGAGCATCACGATCCGCGCGGGCCGGAGTTCGGTCAGCGAACGCACGGGCACGCCGGTCTCGATGGTGCCGCCGAGCTCGCGCAGCAGCGCAGCGAGGGCCTCGCTGATCACGCGGGAGCCACCGCGGGCGACGGGCCAGCCGTAACGGTGCCCGGCGGCGATGAACATCAGCCCGAGCGACGCGGTCAGCGGGCGGGTGAGCGGATGGAAGGCGTGCGCCGCCGCCCCCGCGAACAGCGCCCGGGCCTCCTCGCCGCGCCAGCGCCGGGCCACCGTCGTGGCCGGCTGCAGCGCCCGCGCCCCGAACCGGCCGAGGCGGACGGGATGCGCCGGCAGGTGCACCACCGGCCGCAGGACGTCCTCCAGCAGCGCGTCGAACCCCGCGGTCAGCGGGGCGAACAACCGCTCCCAGGCCGGACCGTCCGCGCCGAGCCCGCGCGCGGTCCGCTCCACGGAGCGGACCAGCACCCCCGCCCGTCCGCCGTCCAGCGGATGGGCCAGGTCGACCTCGGGCCACGCCCATTCGACGCCGTACCGCTCCAGGCCGAGAGTCCGCAGGAACGGCGAGCCGACGCCCAGCGGATGTACCGCGGAGCAGTGGTCGTGGAGCAGTCCGGGAAGGGTCAGTTCGCTACTCCGGGTGCCGCCGCCGATCTCGTCGGCGGCCTCCAGGACGGTCACCTTCAGGCCCCGCTGGGCCAGGGCGACGGCGGCGGCCAGCCCGTTCGGGCCGGCCCCCACCACGATCGCGTCACTCATGCGCGGCCGCCACCTCGGTCACCGGTCGCGGTGCCCCGACGGGCTCGACGGGGATCGCAGGCGTCTCGTCGTCGAGCCAGGGCTGTCGGATCACCATGTCCCGTACGTTCACATACCCCTCCTCGATCACGCCGCTTGCCGCGTCCACGATGCGGTAGTGCTGGCGCTGCCGGTGCGTCGGCTGGGACTCCAGCACGACGACGCGAAGGTCGCCCGGCGCGAAGTCGCATCGCTGCTGCACGGCGGCCACCAGCTGCTCGTTGTG
Organism: Streptomyces sp. NPDC037288; assembly: GCF_055603265.1. Taxonomy (NCBI): domain Bacteria; kingdom Bacillati; phylum Actinomycetota; class Actinomycetes; order Kitasatosporales; family Streptomycetaceae; genus Streptomyces; species Streptomyces sp. NPDC037288. Next base: position 193,646 of record NZ_JBVJVY010000010.1, on the reverse strand, counting down.
CAGATGGCCGTCGCCGAAGTTCCAGCCGAGGACCGCTCCCGCCACCATCTCGCCCTCGCGCACATCGTAGGACTCCACGTCCTCGACGGCCCGCGGCAGCAGCCCGATCAACGCGCGGCCGTGGCTGTGCATCGCGCGCCAGGCCAGTCCCTGGTGCAGCAGCAGTTCGGCGGCCTCGGCGCCGTACAGGCGGGTGAGCTGGTCGACCGGCAGACCGGAGGCCTTGACGATGTGCCCGTTGAGGCGGTGCTCGGTGCCCTTGCGGAAGCACCACAGGCTGGTGGCCCAGTTGCCGGCGTAGTAGCGCATCGAGGGGAGGAACGACACCAGGTCGGGGCGGACATGGCCGAGCACCGGCACCACCACCAGGCTCAGCACCAGCACCGCTGCCAGCAGCGGGGAGTGCAGGCCGAAGGCGCCGACGGCGGCGTCGTGGCCGAAGAGGACGAGCGCGGAGTAGATGAAGAAGACGTTCCACTCCAGCGGCACGCCCATGGGGAAGGTCGACATGATGTGCAGATGGAAGACGACCATCACGGTCAGGGCGATCGCGGTGACGGTCCCGCCGTGCGAGAGGACCAGGACCAGGGGCACCGCGTACTCGATGACCGTGCCGCCGTGCGCGGCCGTGGCGGCGAGAGCGGACGGCCTGAGGTCGTCGGGATGGTGCCGGTACAGCCGGCGCTTGAACCAGGCCGGGCGCAGCGGACTGTTGCTGATCATCACCGCCACCACGAACGGGAAGTGGCGGTTGAGCTTTGAGGAGGCGGCGCCCCACCACAGGGCGAGCATGACCAGTTTCAGGGCGGGGGTCATGTCGCTCACCGGGAAGAGGAAGACCAGCAGCGTCAGTCCGTAATGCTCCGCGCGGGCGGCGAGGAAGACGGTCTTGTCGCGGAGCCCGAGCAGCGCGAGCGGTGTCGCGAGGAGGGCCACGCGCCACGGAGCCGGCACGCCGGACGCACCGGGGTCGCCGCCCTCGCCCGGTGCGCACAGCAGCCACACCGCCGCACCCAGGACCGCCGCGTACAGGGCCACGTCGGCCACCGTGCGCCGGGTTCCCGCGGTGAAGGGGATCCGTCCGGGCCACGGGGGCAGTCGTACGGTGCCGGGGCGCAGCCAGTGCAGGAAGGCGCCGACCGGCGGCAGGAAGTGTGAGCTGAGCGGACCCGAGCCGCAGCCGAGGCCCAGGACCTCGTACAGCAGCGTCCAGATGACGAGTTTCTGGTAGACGATCGGCTCGGCCCACCAGGAACCGAAGTGGGCGATGCTGCCGGCCCCGGGAGTCGCGGAGACGACCGCGACGCCGCCGACTGCGTACGCGGTGATCTTCACCAGGTACAGCAGGTGCACGATGCCAGGGGTGCCGAATCCATGCGTGGCCCAGTGCTCGGCGAGCGGCCTGATCCGCTGCCGGTAGGGGAGTGTGCGCCACTGCTGCGTGTCGACGTCCGCCGTGTTCGGTGCGAGGAATCCCATGACTGCTCTCCCGCTTCGGTTCAGCCGGCCACGGTGACGGCGGTGGTCCTGGCCCGCAGCGCGGGCTTGTCCGTCTTGCCGACAGGGTTCCTGGGGAGCCGGTCGACGCGGGTGATCTCGGTGGGCACCTTGAACCTGGCCAGCCGGGCCCGGCAGTGGTCGAGCAGTTCGCCGGCGTCGGTGGCCGCGCCCGGGCGCAGCGCCACGAAGGCCACCGGTACTTCGCCGAGCCGCGGGTCGGCGGCGCCCACCACGGCGGCTTCCAGCACGTCGGGGTGTTCGGCGAGGATGGTCTCGACCTCCTGGGGGTAGATGTTCTCGCCGCCCCGGATGATCATGTCCTTGATGCGGTCGACCAGCACCAGATAGCCGTCCTCGTCGAAGCGTCCGACATCGCCCGTGTGCAGCCAGCCGTCGACCAGGGTGCGGGCGGTCTCCTCCGGGCGGCCCAGGTAGCCGCGCATCACGTTGGGGCCGCGCACCACCACCTCACCGGTCGCCCCCGCGGGCAGGATCCGGCCCTGCTGATCCATCACGGCGACCCGCTGGCCAGGGAGCGGCCGTCCGACCGTGCCGGGCTTGCGCGGGCCGTCCAGCGGGTTGGTGGTGGAGGCGCAGGTGCCCTCGGAGAGGCCGTAGCCCTCCAGGATCGGGATGCCGTAGCGGCGCTCGAACCGCTCGATGAGCGCGGGCGGCATCGGGGCCGCCCCGCAGGCGGCGAACCGCACCGACGAGGTGTCGGGCCGTACCCGGTCCGGCAGTTCGGCCAGCATCGAATAGATCGCCGGGACCGCGGAGAAGCAGGTCGGGCGCACCGCGGCGACCAGGTCGAAGAAGGTTTCGGCGTGGAATCGCCCGGCCACCGTGACCCGTCCGCCGGCCAACAGCGGGGACAGTACGCCGACCACGATCCCGTTGACGTGGAAGAGCGGCAGGATCAGCAGACTGTGGTCGGCCTCGGAGAGCCGGGCGGTCTCGATCATCATCCCCGCCATGGCGGCGAGGTTGGCGTGGTCCAGCATCACGCCCTTGGGGCGCCCGGTGCTGCCGCTGGTGTAGATCAGCAGGGCGAGCGCATGCGCGTCCGTCTCCGGCGCGGCTGTGTCTTCGTGCGCGGCGCCCAGTTCGGCGACTGCGAGACATCCGGCGTGTGGCGACGGCTCCGCGGTGACGACCACTGAGGCACCCGCGTCGCCGAGCTGGTGTCGCACCTCGCCTTCGGTGAGCGCCGGGTTGACCGGTGTGACCGCCGCGCCGAGCCGCCAGGCGGCGAAGAGCGCGACGACGAAGTCCGCCGTGTTGGGCAGCAGCAGTGCCACCACGTCCCCGCGCCCGACCCCCCGTGCCCGCAGGGCCGCCGCGGCTCGGCGGACCCGGCGGGCGAACGCCGCGTTGTCCATGGCTGACACTTCGTCGGCGGTGCAGGGACCGTCCGGGGCCCGTCGGGCCCGCAGATCCGGCAGTTCTGCGATGTGCATGTCGGCTCCTCGTGGTACGTCGACGGACGTCGGGCGGACGGTGGGCCCGTCCCGACGCGGGACGGATGTCCGGTACGTGAGGAGAGACGGTACGAAGCGGCGGTGCTCGCGGCCCATGGGCGCGGACGACGACGCTCGCGGCGCGACTTGTGCGCGGCGCACGAAACCGGAGCGCGCGCCCGCAAGGGTCCGCGCCGGCCCCGGGGCACGCTTCACTCGGGGCCGGCGCGGGGTCGTGGGGAGCCCGGGTCAGACGAAGGCGCTCTCGCCGGTGACCGCCTTGCCGACGATGAGGGTGTTCATCTCGCGGGTGCCTTCGAACGAGTAGATCGCCTCGGCGTCGGCGAAGAAGCGGGCGATGTCGTAGGTGACGTACGCCTTCGCCAGCGCGGAGTGCTCGTCGCGGAAGACGCCGGCGTCCTGCAGCCGTGCGAGCTGGACCGAACTGCCTGCGTCGCTTGGCGTGGTCCAGCGCCAGTTCGTAGGCGCCGATCATCACGCCGAGGGCCTGCCAGGCGACCCCGCTGCGGGTGGCGCGGAGGATCTCCGCCACGTCGCGGAAGGAGTCGATCCGCTGCAGCCGGTTGGACTCGGGCACCTTGACGTCGGTCAGGGTGATCTCGGCGTTCTCCACGATCCTGAACGCGATCTTGTTCTCGATCTTCACCGGGGAGAAGCCCGGGGTGCCCTTCTCCACCACGAAGCCCTTGACCCTGTCGTCCGCCTCGTCGCGGGCCCAGACCACCACCAGGTCGGCGAAGGTCGCGTTGCCGATCCACCGCTTGGCGCCGTTGAGCACCCAGTTCCCGCCGTCCCGGCGGGCCGTGGTGCGCATGCCCCCGGCCACGTCGGAACCGCCGAGCGGCTCGGTCATCGCGAAGGCGCCGATGGTCTCCAGCGCGGCCATCGAGGGCAGCCAGCGGTCCCGCTGTTCCTGGTCGCCGCCGCGGTAGATGCTGTACATCGCCAGGCCGCTGTGCACGCCGAAGAAGGTGGCGCTGGAGGCGTCGGTGCGGGTGTACTCCATCGACAGCATGCCGACCAGCAGGTTGCTCCCGGCGGGCAGGGGGTCGCCGTAGCCCTCGTAGGGGACGCCGGCGAGTCCCAGCTCGCGGAACCTGCCGATGAGCTCGCGGGGGAACTCCCCCTTCGCCCAGTACTCGTTGACCAGTGGCTTGACCTCGGTGCGCATGAACGACCGGGCCCGCAGCAGCAGTTCGCGCTCGTGCGGCGGCAGCAGCGACTCGAAGTCGTAGAAGTCCGCGGCCAGCCGCTCGTCGACGGATGTCTCCTCGGTTGCCTTCTCGGATGCCTTCTCGGGCAGCAGGGCGGTCATGACCGGGTCTCCTTCTCCAGGCTGGTGGCGCTGTCCCGGGCGGACAGCACGGCGATCTGCCTCGCGTCGCGTTCCTGGGCCAGGTCGTCGTAGGAACGGGAGCCGTAGGCGTCCTCGACGGCCGCGACGAGCCGTTCGGTCTGCTCGGGGCTCTGCTCCGGGTGGCCGAGCGAGTCCCACATCCTCTGCATCGACACGCCGATGTGCTCGGCCATGTGCCGGTAGCCGCCGGGGCCGCCGCCGAGGTGCGCGCCGAGGAACGGCCCCACCGTCGCCCAGCGCAGGCCGAGCGAGTTCACCATCACGGTGTCCAGCTCCGCCGGGCTGACCACGCCCTGCTCGACCAGGTAGATCGCCTCCCGGCTGAGGGCGTTCTGCAGGCGGTTGCCGACGAAGCCGGGGATCTCCCTGCGTTCCACGACCGGCACCCGGCCGACGAAACGGTAGAAGTCCACGGCCCGCGCCACGCTCTCCTGCGAGGTGCGCTCCCCCGGCACCACCTCCACCAGCGGCACCAGGTGCGGCGGGTTGAAGGGGTGACCGATCAGGATCCGGTCGGCCTCCTCGATGGTGTCGGTGAACGCCGTGGCCGGGATCGCCGAGGAGGAGCTGAGCAGCAGCGCGTGTGCGGGGGCCGCGCCGACCAGTGTGGTGAACAGCTCCCGCTTGAAGTCGGCGTTCTCCGGCCCGTTCTCCTGGACGACGTCGGCGTCGCGCACCGCGTCGGCGAGGTCGTCGGCGATGTGCACCCGCTCGGCGAGGCCGTGCGTGTCCAGGCCCTGCGCGGCCAGCTGCCCGGCCGCCCGGTCGAGCGCCTCGGCGACCGCCTCGGCCAGGTCCGGCCGCGGGTCGGTGACGCGTACCCGCATGCCGTGGCCGGCGAAGAGCGCGGCCCAGGACAGGCCGATCGTCCCGGCACCGACCACCGCGGCGGTGGTGAATGGCTTGGTCATCACAAGTCTTCCTTCTGCGTACGTGCCATGGCCGCGCTCATCGCACGGGGTGGGCGGGGTAGGCCAGGTAGTCGTGAACCGGTTTGACCGGTGCCAGGGTCAGGTCGGTCAGGATGTGGCTGGCGGAGACGATCTCGCGCACCGGCAGATCGGCCAGCGGCGCCAGCGCGTGGGCGAACAGTTGCAGCCGGGCGGAGCCGGTCCAGGCGCCCTTCACCGTGATGTCGGTGATCTCGGTGCGCACCAACTGCGCCACCTGAGGCGCCCCGTCGAACCCGGGGACCAGCTTCAGCATGTAGGTCGGCACACCGACCTGGGCCACGGCCTCCTCGACCGACAGCTCGTAGTGCTTGTAGCCCATCGTGGCGGTCGCCACCCGTAGGGTGCCCACGTCGAGGACACCGACCAGCGCCCCGTGATCGACGTAGAGGGCGGGCGATCCGGCGGTCTTGGGATAGGCACTGGCCTCGCGGCCGGACGTGATGGCCGGAAGGTTGTCCAGGTACATCGCGTGCAGGTACTCGCCCCGCTCGCCTTCGTGGCGGACCGGGATCGCCTGGCCGGACTCGGTGTACGGCCCGTATCCGCTGACGTCGCCCATGCGCATGACCTCGAAGCGCACCAGCGGCTCGTCGATCTCCAGCGGTTCGGGCACGACGGCGCGCAGTGCCTCGTGGTCGGTGCGGTAGACGATGTTGAGGTACTCGCGGTTGGTGAAGCGAGGCACGACCGGCGGATAGGCCGGGTTGGTGAGCGGCGTCGCGATGTGCCGGGGGATGTCGTGCTGATGCATCGTGTCTTCTCCCTCGGGGCCTACCGGCCCTGCCAGACCGGGGAGCGGCGTTCGGCGAAGGCGGTCATGCCCTCGCGTACGTCGGCGGAGGCGGCGAGCCGGGCCATCTGCCGCCCCTGGACGGCGAACGCCTCCTCCTCGGGCGCGCCGTCGGCGGCGCGGACGAGTTCCTTGACGGCGGCCAGTGCCAGCGGGGCGTTCTGCGCGATCCGCTCGGCCAACCGCAGTGCGGTGGCGACGGTCTCCCCGGCCGGCACGACACGGTTGGCGATGCCGAGCCGCCCGGCCCGTTCGCCGGTGACCGGTTCGCCGGTCAGCAGCAGTTCCATGGCCAGGTGGTACGGGATGCGCTTGGGCAGCCGGATCGCTCCGCCGCCCGCCGCGATCAGCCCGCGGCTGACCTCGGGGAGGCCGAAGCGGGCGTCGTCCGCGGCGACGATCAGATCGCAGCCCAGGGCCAGTTCGAAGCCGCCTCCCATGGCCCAGCCCTCGACGGCGGCGATCAGCGGCCTGGTCGTGCGGGCCTGCGTCAAGCCGCCGAAGCCGCGTCCCGGGATCTCGGGCGATTCACCGGCCAGCGCGGCCTTGAGGTCCATTCCGGCGCTGAACGTGCCGCCCGCGCCGGTGAGCACGCCGGCCCGCAGGCCGGGTTCCGCCTCCAACTGGTCGAGGGCCGCGGACAGTCCGGCGGCGACGGCCGCGTTGACCGCGTTGCGCGCCTTCGGCCGGTCGATGGTGATGAGCAGTGTGGAACCGATGGTCTCGGTCCGCACCTCGGTGGTGCTGTTCATGGTGGGTGTCCTTGCTTGACGGCCGGTCAGCGGCCGGCGGCGAGTTCCTGGAAGACCTCTTCGGTGTGCTGGCCGGGCAACGGGGCGAGACGGCGGACCGAACCCGGAGTGGCGGAGAACCGCACCGGGATGCCGACCGAGCGGATGGCGCCCTCGCTGGGGTGGTCCACCACGTCGAGCAGCCGGCCACCGCGCACGTACGGGTCCTCGGCGGCCCGGTCGAGTTCGAGCACGGACGCCATCGGAATGCTGTGCTTGGCGCAGACCCGCTCCCACTCCGCGGTGGTCAGGCTCGGCGAGCACTCCTCCACCAGCTCCATCAGGGCATCGACGTCGTCATCGGCGATGGACTGGCCGTTGACACGCGGGTCCGCGGCGAGATCGGCGCGGTCGGCGGCGAGGAAGAAGTCCCGGAAGTTCTGCGGGTTGTACGGGATGACGCAGGCGAGGCCGTCCTTGGTGGGCACCGCACGGTGCCCCCTCTTCATCGACAGCGGGAACCCGGTGGGCCCCTCGGGCGGTTCGAAGGCATGGCCCGCCAGATGCTCGACGAGGTTGAACGCGATGAGCGTGTCGGTCATCGGGATCTCGACGTACTGGCCGGCGCCGGTGCGGTCGCGGTGGATCAGCGCGGCGAGCACCGAGTAGACGATGGTCAGCGCGCACACCTTGTCGCCGATGATCGTCGGCAGGTACGCGGGGGTGCCCAGCGCCCGGTTGGTCACGTCCACCAGACCGGAGGCGGCCTGCACGGTCTCGTCGTAGGCCGCGTTGCCCGCCCGGTCGGAGTCGCTGCGGAATCCCTGGGCGTGGGCGTAGACCAGGCCGGGGTTGCGGGCGGCGATATCGGCGTGGCCGAGGCCGAGGCGGGCGAGCGCACCCGGGCGCATGTTGGTGACCAGCACGTCGGCGCTGTCGACGAGTTCGAGGGCCCGTGCGCGGTCGGTGTCGTCCTTGAGGTTCAACGTCACGCTGCGCTTGTTGCGGTTGACGTTGAGGTTGAGCGGGGTCATGCCGGGCGTGGTGCGGTACGGACCCACCCGAACCGTGTCGGACGGGGACTCGATCTTGATGACGTCGGCACCGAGGTCGCCCAGGATCTGCGCCGCGTAGGGCCCCATCACCACCGTTGACAGATCGATGACCCGCACACCGTTCAGCGGACCTGTGGCGCCGGCGGCCGTGATGTCCATCATCGCTCCTGTTCACGCAGTAATTTCATGGCGAATGTTTTCCACCGACGACGTTATGCGTGAACAGACGGGAAGGGAATGATCAACTGGCGAACAAGGGTATGACCACAGCGGTCACACCGGGGCCGGAATTCCACGGAAAAGACGTGTGCCAGTCAGTCAGACGTTGATGACCTCGTTGAAGATCCGTCGGGCCCGGACAGCGACCTCAGTCAGGTCCCCGCCGGCGTTCGCCCTATCAGCGCGGAACAACAGGCCGGTTGTGAGGGTGGGTTGGAAGTCCTCGACGGGCAGCACGGCCACGTTGGCCAAGCGGTACAGGTGCATGGGGCTCTCCGGCGAGAGCATGGTCATCGAGAACGCGATACCGGAGGAGATCAGTTCCGAGCTTCCGGAATAGTCCGCCATTTTTATGCGGATTCTCTTCTTCACGCCGACCGAATTGAGATGGGCATCGATTTCCTCGAAATAGGCCGGGGTGGCGTCGTTCGGCGTGGCCACGTACGACAGGTCGGCCAGCTCCTCCAGGGTGACGGACTCCCGCCCCGCGAACCGGTCGGCCGGCACCGCGGCACCCAGCACCTCGCGCATCACCTCGATGATCTCCAACGCCGGGTCGGAGACCGGCAGCCGGGCCAGCGCCATGGCCAGCCTGCCGTCGCGCACCGCGTCCGCCAGGTCCGCCGACGTGCCGGGCCAGCGCTTGAGTTCGCACACCTCCCGGCAGGCGTCCTCCAGCAGCCCGACCCGCTCGCGCAGCAGCGGATGCACTCCGGCGGGCATCCCTATGAACAGCCGGTCCAGCCGTGGGCGCACCGTCTCGCTCAGCCGCCAGGGGATCGAGTTGACCCGTTCCAGGATGTCGCGCGCCATCGGCAGCAGCGCGGCGCCCGCCGGGGTCAGATCGACGCGGTGGGTGGTTCGCTCGAAGAGCTCGTGACCGAGTTCGCGTTCGAGGTCCTTGATCCGCTGGCTGAGCGGAGAAGCCGCCATGTGCAGTCTGCGCGCCGCCTGGGAGAAGTTGAGTTCCTCGGCCACGGCGACGAAGTAGCGCAGGTGCAGCATGTCCACGCAGGTCACCCTACCCACGGCAGGACAACTGGTAGGCCTTGGCGTAGGCGGCCTCCCAGGTGAGGGTGACCCGGGTGATCTGCTGGACGGAGCCGAGGTCCACCTGGAGCCACTGGGGATCGGCGAAGGCCGAGGGCCAGCGGGTGCCGGGGTTTCCGTCAACCGCTGCGGCGACGGGGAAGGACGCGCTCCCGGTCGAGGACGCGGTGGCGGGCCGCCCTTGGGCTGCAGGTCTGCGCGTGAGCGCAGGGAGAGGAAATCTGCATGGGGGGTCTCCGGATGCCGGGTGCGCGGGCGCGAGGGCTGCAGGAACAGCAGGCGTGAGAGCGCTCTCGGGGTTTGTACTCCCACCTCTGCCCGGCGTCAACAACTGAACGCGAGGCCGGTGGAGTTCACAGGAACGGGAACGGCACACCTGCGTCTGCGACGACGGAGCCGCGCACCAGCGCTGCGCGATCTCCACGGGGCCCGTTCAATTGGCCGATCCCAAGCCCTCCTCACCCTTCACCACTTGACGTGTCTGGTACAGACCTTCTAGGTTCCGGCCGACCGGCTCCATGAACGCACGCTGACTTCAGGCCAGTTGAGCCGGTGCATCGCCCCGTGCCCCCGTGTTTCCGAAAGGCTGTGATCGTCCTCCATGGCCGGACACTCCCCCACACGTTTCACCGCGTTACGGTGCAGCCTCGTCGTGGCCGCGCTCGCACTCTCGGCCTGTCTTCCGACGGCCTCCACCGCACTGGCCGCCCCCCAGAAAGCAGGCGACCAGTGTTGGGCCACGCACTACGGGCCCCAGCCACCGGGCGCCCTCACCGCCGACGGAGAACTCTTCGACAACAACGCGGACACCGCTGCGACTTCTCTCAGCCGCCGGCCTCAGCTGCCGTTCGGCACCCGTGTCCAGGTCACCAATGTCGCCAACGGCAGGTCGCTGGTCGTGCGCATCAACGACCGGGGCACCTTCGTCCAGACGCCCCAGGAACCCAAGTGCCTCGACCTGACCGACGGAGCCTTCGCCCGGCTCGGCGGAAGCCTTGAGCCCGACGCCGGTCACATCGTCGTCACCCAGCAAGTCCTGAACTGAGGGCGCCGTTCACCGCACCTCGCCAAGGCGGTCGCGCTCGACCCCGTGCGTCCCACGCCGTACCTCTGTCAGCCCGTCACCCGTCACCCGTCACCCGTCACCCGTCACCCGTCACCCGTCACCCGAGGACACGACCAAGGAGCGATCTCCGCATGTCCACCCCCCACGTCAGACGGCTCCTTCCCAGACGCATGGCCTTCGGCCGACTCGCGGCCGGTGCCGTCGTCGCCACCGTGCTCGCCGCACTCTTCACCACCGCGCCCGCCCACGCCGCCGACGGCCAGATCACCGGACTTGCCGGAAAGTGCGTCGACGTGGCCGGGGCGGGCAGCGCCAACGGCACCGCCGTCCAGCTGTACGACTGCAACGGCACCGCTGCCCAGCAGTGGTCCAGCCCCGGTGACGGAACTCTTCGGGCACTCGGCAAGTGCCTGGACGTCGTCGACCGCGGCACGGCCGACGGCGCGGCCGTCCAGCTGTGGGACTGCTCGGGAGGGGCCAACCAGCAGTGGGTGGTCACAACGGCCCATGACATCGTCAACCCGGCTGCGAACAAGTGCCTCGACGTGCGGGACAACAGCAGCGCCAACGGCACCCGTCTGCAGATCTGGAGCTGCACCGGGGCCGCGAACCAGAAGTGGAACGCCCCGGCGATCGGCGGCAGCAGCACCCCGTCCGGATTCGTCGTCTCCGAGGCCCAGTTCAACCAGATGTTCCCGAACCGGAACAGCTTCTACACCTACAGCGGCCTCGTCCAGGCCCTCGGCGCCTACCCGGCCTTCGCCAACACCGGAAGCGACACCGTGAAGAAGCAGGAGGCCGCCGCCTTCCTCGCCAACGTCAGCCATGAGACGGGCGGGCTGGTGTATGTGGTCGAGCAGAACACGGCCAACTATCCCACCTACTGTGACTGGAGTCAGCCGTACGGCTGCCCGGCCGGCCAGGCCGCCTACTATGGCCGTGGCCCCCTCCAGCTCAGCTGGAACTTCAACTACAAGGCCGCCGGTGACGCCCTGGGCATCGATCTCCTGGACAACCCCTGGCTGGTGCAGAACGACGCCTCCGTCGCCTGGAAGACCGGCCTGTGGTACTGGAACACCCAGTCCGGCCCCGGCGCCATGACTCCGCACAACGCCATGGTGAACCAGGCCGGCTTCGGGCAGACCATCCGCTCCATCAACGGTTCCCTGGAGTGTGACGGCAAGAACCCAGCCCAGGTGCAGAGCCGAGTCGACGCCTACCAGCGGTTCGCGTCGATTCTCGGCGTCAGCCCCGGCAGCAACCTGTACTGCTGATCGAACCCCGGTCACTTCGTGTTCTGCAGAGGCGCGGCGCCGTGGACGTCTTCCGGTGCGGTTCGTGGATGGTGTTCGCGATCTCGAAGGGCCCTGCCCCTGAGGCATCGATGCACCGCTGAGGGGACGTCGAAGCCGTTGCATCGCGGTCCGCCGTGGGCGCACTACGGCCCCGTGCCCCGCTTCCGCCCCGAGCGCTGGAGCCTGCGCGTCTTCGGCGCCACCGCGACCGGCGGGGAACACACTTGGACGTTCGACGAGCTCACGGCACTCCCCCACGTCACGGTCGTCGCCGACCTGCACTGCGCCACCGGCCCCACCTCGACGGACCACGAGTGGACGGAATCCCAGCCACCGCCGTACTGGATCTGGTGCCGTCCACGCCGGACGTCACCCACGTCATGGCGTAGGCGGAGTACGGATACGCGGCCAACCTCCGCCTCGCCGACTCCCCCACCGCCGAGACTCTCCTGGCCACGCATCACAACGGCGAGCCCCTCACCGGAGTAATAAACTCACCCGGTTTCCGGCGCTCGACACCTCCGTCATCGTCGGCCGACTGCCCCCTCGACCGGCCGTCGGCATGGGGGAAAGGACTGCGCGGTCACCCGCTCGCCAGCGCGCGACTACACGTCGGGGCGGCCGCCCGGCGAACGCCCAGGTGGCCGGGGCCGGTTCGAGGAGCATCTGGCTCACCGGCAGCCTGCGGCACCATGACACGAGCCTGGTCCTGCCCCTGCTGCTGATCCTCGAAGGGCGGCGGGCGACGACTCGGAGCGCGCCGCCGGAGGCGGCGAGCAGGAGAGCGTAGCCGAGCGCTGTCCAGCCGGAGGTGACGAGACGGACGGAGAACACGGCGATCGCCCCGGTGGCCACGGCGGCGGTGAGCTGCGGGCTGATCCACACGGGGGAACTCGCGGGTCGGCCTGCTGCGCTGACCGCGAGACCCGTAGGCCGATTCCATGCTGGTGTCATGCCCGACATCAATCCGCCTCGCATCTTCCTCGGCCACACGCCCGACAGGTTGCTGCTGTCCCGCGACGGACGCCTGCTCTACGCGGTCTGCGCCCGCGACCACGTCATCTGTGTGATCGATACGGCCACCGGCCGGGTGACGGCCACGATCCCCTGCCCCGACCTGCGCCGGCGCGCCACCCTTCTGCACGACGGCCGCCTGTACGCGACAGCCGGGGAGGGCGTCGTCGCGATCGTGGACACCGCAGCTCGTTCGGTGACGGGCACGATCACTCTCGGCGGTCGCCCGTCCGGGGGCGTCGTCGCTCCGGACGGGCGACTCGCCTACGTGTCACTGGGCAATGTGCCGCTGGACAGCAACATGGGCATCGCGGTGATCGACACCGCTGAGAACTCGGTGACCCGCACATTCGAGATCGATGTCCTCCCATCCATTCTTGCCATGTCGCCCACCGGCGATCGCATCTACGCCGCTGACGAAAACGGCGGGACACTCGCGGTAATCGAAACGGAGACCATGGGTACGCTGGGCGGCCCGATCGCCATCGGTGCGGACAATGAGGGGATCTTCGGCCTGGCGGTCGGCCCTGGCGGTGGGCGTGTCTTCGTGCCGTGCCTGGAGTCGGGCACCGTGCGCGTCGTCGACGCCGGCTCGCTTGAGTTGACGGCCGAGGTCAAGATCGACTCCGGACCGAAGGACGTGGCGGTGTCCCTCGACGGCAGCAGGCTGTACGTCGCCCAGTCCACACAGACCATCGCTGTCATCAACACCGACGACATGTCCGTCATCCGTGAGTTCGCCGCGGAAGGGGTGGACCGTCTGGTGATGTCGCCCGACGGGGAGCGGCTCTACGCCTCCTCTGTCGAGTCTGTGCTGGTTTTCCCGACCCGGCACAGTGTGGTCGCCACGGCACGCAAGTCGCAGGGCGTGGCCATGAGCCCGGACGGCCGGCATCTCTTCGCCACCCTCGCGGACGGGGACGCGGTCAGCGTCATCAGCAATCCGGAGACCCGGATCCCGGTCGGTCAGCGGCCGGTTGCGGCGGCGGCTCCGGGGGACGGGCACGACGTGTACGTCGCGGACAGTGAGGGAGGGAAGGTCGTCGTGATCGACTCCTCCATCGACGAAGTGGCCGACACCATCGACTTGGAGAGCCCTTTCTGCCTGGCAGCGGACCCGAGCGGTGCACACGTCTACGTTGTCGGGCCCGACCGGCTGTCGGTGATCGACACCCAGAGCCGCGCCGTGGTGGATCACGTTTCCGTCGAACACTCGGGGGGCGATCGATTTCTGGCGACGGACGGAAACCGCGTCTACGTCACCAACCCGCAGTCAGGAACGTTCACGGGGTACTCCACGCAGACGTTGCTGGCGGAAGTGACGTTCGCGCCAGGGCAAGACGTAGCCGAATTCTCCATGGGCCGTATTGCGCTGGCGGGGCCTGGACCCCGCGTCTTCTTCACAGGCGGCGACGTTGTGCTGGTCGTCGACTTGGCCGGCGGGCCCAGCGAGCAGTTCTTCTCCGTCGAGGGCGCACTGGACATGGCTGTGAGCCCCGCTGGCCCTGTCTTTGTCACCAGGGCAGGTATGGACGCGGTGACGGTGATCGACCCCGGTTCCCTGGCCATCGTCGGTGAACCGATCACGGTCCCCGGCGGCCCCGGCGCCGCGGTGGTCAGTCGGGACGGGCGAAGACTGTACGTGGCGGGCACCAACGACAGACGTGTGAACGAGGTGGACATCGCCACCCGTCGGACGAACAAACGGTTCCTGGCGTGCCCCGACCCGGGTCCCATGGCGGAGACAGCGGACGGGCGCCTCTGTGTCGCCAGCTCCACGATCGGCACCGTCTCGGTGGTCCAGACGCGGGAGAGGACGATCGCTGTCGGCGACAGGCCGACGGGCATCGCCGTGTCCGCGCATACATCGCGTGCTTATGTGGCCAACTCGGATTCGGGGACGGTCTCCGTGATCGACCTGGCCACGAAGGCCGTGACCGGCACTCCGTTCGCCGTCGGCGTCGAGCCCGTCGGTGTCGCCGTGGGCCCTGGCGGCAAGCCGCTCTATGTGGCCGACGGCTTCAATGCCAGCGTCGCCGTGGTGAACGTGGATGACGGCACTGTGATCAGGACCCTGGACAACATCGGCCTCCTGCTGCGCGGCCTGGCCGTCTCCCCCGGCGGGAATCTGCTCTACGTGGCCGACGCGCAGGCGCAGAAGGTGCTGGTGGTCGACATCGCGCAGGGGAACGTGGCGGGAACCATGGACCTGCCGAACCCCTTCGGGCTCGCCATGGCCGATGGCGGAGAGAGGCTGTTCGTCACGCTGCCCGGAGAGCACTGCATCGCCATCGTGGACCCGTCCACGCTGACGGAGACCGAGGGGCGGATTCAGCTGGGGGCTGCCGCCAGCGGTGTCTGCTTGGCCCCCGACGGCAACCGACTCTATGTGACCGATCCTTCCACCAACCTCGTCTCTGCCGTGGAGCTGTGACGTGCCGTCGGGCTCGGGCATGAAACGGACCAGGACGACATCCGTGCCGGGCTCGGTCTCTTCCCTCACCTGGTCTTCCCTGACGGCAATGCGCGTGCCGTGACCGCGAGATCGCCGCACTCCGGAAGGAGGGTGACCCGCGACGACGACACCCCCTGACGTGCGAGCGGCTCGACGAGGGAGAGGGCCCGGCTCGCCGCCCTCAGCGGGAGCGGGTACGGACGCCTGCAGGCCCATGCCTCTCGAGCCTGCGCGACACCGGCCGCTCGGCACGGTGTACTGCCTGATGTGCACAGTTGGCGGAGATCACCCGGTAAAGGTCGCGGCAAGGCCTTGTTCTGGACTCGGCTGAGCCAGGCATGGCAGGCGGCGGGCAGGCGCTTTGAGGCAAGTGCGGCGGGGCGTTTGTGGGCACGCCTCAGCGCGGCGGACTTCTTCGGCCACTCGTTCCAGCTGGCGTCGCTCGCCTTCCTTTGCTTCTTCCCGTTCCTGATCCTAGTCACCGCTGCGTTCGGCCAGGACGCCGCGAATGTCATGGCGGGATGGCTCGGACTGAACGAGCAGGCGGCCCAGGCCGTGGCCGGTCTTTTCAAACCCAGCCCTGGTTCGGTCACGCTCACGTTGATGAGCGCTCTGCTGTTGATCGCTGGGGCGGTCGCCGTGGCCGGCACCTTGCAAGGCTGGTATCAGTTCCTCTTCGGCGTGCCACCACGTTGGTGGCGGGACCTGGGGGCTCAGCTCACGTGGCTGGCGGCGCTGGTCGCCTACAGCGCGGCCCGGGCCGGGATGGGCGCGGCACTCGGATCGCGGCTGAGCAGCCTGTCCGGTTTCGTCCTGGCCCTGTTGTTCTGGTGGGGAACCATGCGACTGCTCCTCACCGGAGCGGTCACCTGGCGCTTCCTCCTGCCCGCGGCTGTGGCCACCGGTACCGCCTGGACCGGCCTCGGGTGGTTCTCCTCGCGCTTCTTCTCCGAAACGATCGTGGCCAACGATCAGAAATACGGCCCTGTGGGCGTCGTCATGGTCATCCTTTCCTGGCTGGTGGCGGTAGGTGTGGTCATCCACCTCGGTGCCGTCGTCGGACACGAGTTCGCCAAGCACCGCGCCATTCGCTCACAGCGCTGACATCGACGGGCGACCGGCGAAAGTCCGCTCTTCCCCTCGACCGGCCGCTGCGTTCCGCCCCGAACCCCTGCACCGGCCTCGGCGTGCCGCAACCGTCCGGGCGGCCCATACTTGTGATGACCCGGCTGGACCACACAGGCGGCGGCACCCTACTGGCGACCACCGCGTCCCTGTGCCGCGCACGACACAACCGGGCCCGTCCACCGCCGGAGGAGGTGGGTTCGGAATGTGCCGCTGGATCGTCTACTCGGGTACGCCTGTCCTTCTCAGCCAGGTCCTGTTCCAGCCGGAACACAGTCTGATCGATCAGAGCCTGCACTCCCGCCTGGGAGTGGAGACCACCAACGGTGACGGCTTCGGGATCGGCTGGTACAGCCCGGACCTTGCTACGCCGGCGGTGCTGCGGGACGTCGGCCCGGCGTGGAACAACCGGAACCTTCAGGAGGTCGCCCACCACGTCCGCTCGGGTCTGTTCTTCGCCCATATCCGGGCCACGACCGGAACAGCCGTGCAGCAGACCAACTGCCATCCCTTCCGGAAGGACCGCTGGCTGTGGATGCACAACGGCGTGATCCGCGAGTTCCACCGGCTCCGGCGTGACCTCGCGCTGGCCGTCGACCCCGCCCTCTACCCCGACATCGAAGGGTCCACGGACTCCGAGCTGATGTTCTTCCTCGCCCTGAGCTTCGGCCTCGCCGACGATCCGCCGGGTGCCGTCGCGCGCATGGCCGGTCTGGTCGAGAGCACGGGCCACCGGCACGGCGTGGAACACCCCCTGCAGATGACGGTCGCCGCGGCCGACGGGGAGAGTCTGTGGGCCTTCCGTTACTCCAGCGAGGGCGCCTCACGGTCGTTGTACTTCAGCTCCAAGGTGGACGCCCTGCGCGCGCTCCACCCGGACGCCTCGTTCCTGCGGGAGATCTCGGACGAGACGCGCCTCGTCGTCTCCGAACCACTGAGCGACCTTCCGGGAGCCTGGAACGAGGTTCCGGAGAGCAGCTACGGGATCGTCCAGCCGGGACGGGACTCGCTCCACCCCTTCAAGCCCCGTCGTTGAACCCCGTGCGACGCGCGACCTGCCAGGTCACGGACCTGGGGAGCGCCCTCCGCCGGCTGCTCGGAACGACCCGGCTGAGCATGCCGGAGTCCCCCTGGATGCGGCTCGCGTCGGCCGAGGTGCCCGGGAGCGTACGGCTGTGGCCAGCGCCGCACCGAGACTGGATCCTGATGGCGGCCGAGCCGATCACGGACGTGGACACCACCGCCTCCGACGTCCTCGAAGAGCTCGACGAGATCCTCAACGCGGAACACCCGGACCGTGGACCCGGGCCATTTCCTCCCCACGCTCGAGGCCGCCGTCAGCGAGTTCCGCCGTCGCACCGGCGCACGGTGGACCGCTCCCCCGCCCTCCCCGGCGGACGGCCGGCAGGCAGCCGGCTGACACGCCCCGCCCCGGCGGACGGCCGGCGAGCAGCCGGCTGAGACGCCTCGCCCCGACCGCCGTCAAACGGCCGCCGGGCTGCGCTGCCGGGCCGGACGGGCCAGGGCCAGGCGGAGCACTCGTCTCCAGTCGGCCGGGGGCCGGTGCGGCGGCGTTCCCGGACGGTGACGCGGGACACGCACCCGCAGGGCCCCGGGGACCACCCGGCAGACCACCGGAGCGGACAGTACGACGGACTCGCCGTCGATGCCGGCCGGGACCGTGTCCGTGTCGGCCTCGACGACCACTTCGGTGGCCGTCAGCCGGGTCACGCCCGGTGACCGCCGGCGCCCCAGGAGCCGGGTCGACACCCCGGCCGCCCGGCCAGGGGTGTCGACGCGTACGCAGAGCACCCCCAGTCGTCCGGAGTCCAGGCTCTCCCGGAGTCCGGGATGCGCCGAGTCGACGGCCACGGGCCGGTAGGGGTTGTTGCTGACGAGCAGGGCCTGCAGTCCCTCGATCAGCGTGTCACCGGCACGTATGCGCAGCCGTGGCGCCTGGGGGCCCGTGAGCAGAACGGGCAGCGCCTCCAGGACCGTGCGCAGTTTGGCGTCCCGGTAGGAGGGTTCGCGCACCACAGCCGCGTACGTTCCGAAGGACGCGTTGTTGACGAACACCCGGTCGGCGGCGAATCCGAGGTCGACGCGGGACTCGACGGCATCGGTGAACGCCTCCAGGGCGGCCGCCGGGTCGTCGCGGTCGAGACCGAGATCGAGGGCGAAGTGGTTGCGCGTTCCGGCCGGGATCACCATGAAGGGCACGTCATGCCGGGCCGCGACCTCGGCGACCAGAGCCTGGGTCCCGTCCCCGCCGGCCACGGCCAGCAGATCGGCCCCCTCGGCCACCGCACGCCGGGCCAGGTCCGCCACGTCCTGGTGCCGCACCGGATCCAGCACGACGACACGGGCGCCCGCCGCCCTCGCCTTCTCCACCAGGTGGAAGCGCTCCACCTTGCCCCCGCCGGAACGCGGGTTCATCACGACCCACGGATGCAGCGCCGCCGGCGACGGCCGGGGCTCGCGACTGTCTCCGCCGGAGCGCCTGATCGGGGTGATCGCGATCCGGGCGCCTGCGAGTGCCAGGATCCACAGGCCCAAGGACAGGCAGGCGGGCCACAGCATGCCGTGCGTGGCGAACAGGACCAGCGTCGCGACGGGAACCAGCACGGCAACGAGGGCTCCTGCGGCCCGGACGACTCCGAAGTGGGTGAGGGCCCACCACAGGCCGGCGGCCGTAAGGGCCACACCCGCCACGGCGACGAGCACCCAGAGCAGGCCCTTCAGCCCGGCGGTGACGAGCAGCACGAGTACGCTGCCCGTGAGGGCGAGGAGAGCCAGCCGGGCCCACGCCGCGGGCGTTCCGCGGTCGGCTGCCGATTCGGCAGCACGCGAGTCCCCGCACCGTGCATGTCGCACGTCGAGCGCCTCCCCGTCCCCTCACGTTGCGCGAGATGTGCCGTGCAACGGGCTCCTCGCCCTACCGGAAACCGGCCGAGGGTCGCTCGGTCCGCACGACGCACAGCGCCCAGATCACGAATCCGGAGATCGCGATCGCCACGATCGACCACAGCGGGTAGTACGGCATGGAGAGGAAGTTGGCGAGGACGAGGAATCCGGCGATGACCACGCCCCCGACCCGGGCCCACGTCGCCGCCTGGAACAGGCCCATGCTGACCACGACGGCGACCGCCCCGAGAACGACGTGGATCCAGCCCCAGCCGGTGAGGTCGTACTGGAAGACGTACCCGTGCGAGGTGACGAACACGTTGTCCTGGGCGATGCCCATGATGCCGCGGAAGATGTCGAGCACTCCGCAGATCATCAGCATGACGGCGCCGAACAGCATCAGACCGCCGGCCCATTGCTGCTTCGCCGATTCCGGTCGGGCTGCGTGTGTCTCACTCATGGCCTACCTCCTTGCGTGCTGCGTCGGACCAGCGCGATCCACGGTGTGGAAAGGCCCCTGACGCGGTCAGACACCACCACGGCCACCGCTCAGGACCAGTTCCTTCGCGCGGACGAACTCCTCCTCCGTGATGTCGCCGTGTTCCCTCATCGCGGACAGCTTCGCCAGTTCCTCGGCGCTGCTGGGCCGAGCACCGCTCGCCGCCTCGCGGACGTGGATGTCGAACTCCTTCTGCCGCGCCCGCACGTACGCCAGCTCGCGTTGACCCATGGTCTTCCCACGAGCGATCAGATAGACAAGAACGCCCAGGAACGGCAGCACGATGACGAAAGTGAGCCAGCCGGCCTTGCCCCACCCGCCCATATCGTCGTCGCGGAAGATGTCGAGGACGATTCTGAACAGCAGGAAGAACCACATGACCCACAGGGCGATCCAGAGGACAGTCCAGAAGGCGCTCAGCAACGGGTAGTCGTACGCCAGGTACATGTGCGAGTTCATGGTCGTTTCTCCCATACGGTCCGCGGACATCGGATCCGTCACCCTCAGTGTGTGCACGCCAACGGGCTACGCCACCTCACCCGGAACGGGTGAGTGCCGTGTCCCCGGTGGGCCGGTCCCCCGCGGGAGGAGTGCTGCGGCGGCCAGGCCGCCGAGCCCTATGACGGCCAGTGCGATCATCGCGGCGGCGTAGGCCCCCTTGGTCAGCCCGGAGACCAGGATGGTGCCGGCTATGGCCGTGCCGAAGGAGGAGCCGAGGTTGGACACGCTGCGGGACAGGCCCGAGATCTCCCCCTGCTGCTCCTCGGGGAAGCTCGACTGCACGACGTTGACCGACGGGGTCAGCATGACACCGAGACCGAGTCCGATCAGCAGGAGCCCGGGAACGAAGGCCCAGGCGGTCGGATAGGCGGCGACCAGGGCGATCAGAACCGCTACGCCGACGATGCAGACGACGAAACCGGCCATGATGAGCGAGCGCTGGGAACGCCGTCTGGCCAGTCGCTCGGCGGACAGCGACGTGACCAGCAGCCCCAGTGTGGCCGCGGTGAAGACGACTCCGGTCTGTATGGCGTCGTAGTGGCGTACGACCTGGAGGTAGGCCGCCACCGTGAAGGACGAGCCCAGGAGCATCAGCCATTGGACGTTCTGGGTGATGAGCCCGAGGTTGGATGTGCGGTTGCGGAACAGGGAGAGCGACAGCAGTGGTTCCTCCCCGGAGGCTTCCTTGGCGCGTGCGGAGCGGAAGAACCACCACAGGACGAGTGCGCCGAGGACCAGCAGCGCGATCATGAGCCAGATGTTGTTGTCCGCGGCCAGGATGCCCATGACGACGAGAACGAGACCGGCGGCGGACAGGACCGCTCCCGCGGTGTCGAACGACCGGGTCGGATCGGGCGGGAGCGGATCGTCGATGCGGCGGCTGAGGATGACGATCACTGCGATGACCAGGGCCTGGAACACGAAGGCCGCGCGCCAGCTGATCCAGGTGGTGATGAGTCCGCCGATCAGCGGTCCGGCAGCAGCGCCGATGCCACCCAGCGCCATGATGACCCCGAAGGCGCGGGCCCTCGAGGTCACGTCCGGGTACAGGAGAGTCGTGAGGATGTAGACCGGTGGGATGAGCAGGGCGGTGCCGACACCTTCGAGTATCGAGTTGCCCAGGATCAGGACGCCGAGCCCCGGGGATGCCGCGCTCAGCAGGGCGCCTGCCGCGTAGACGACGAGGCCGGCCAGGAAGCAGCGCTTGCGGCCGTAGCGGTCGGTCAGCTTGCCGCCGGGGATCATCAGCGCCGCCATCACCAGCAGGAAGACGGTGATCGCCACCTGTACGCCTTGGACAGTGGTGTCCAGGTCCCTGCTGATGTCGTTGATCATCACGTTCATGTTGGAGCCGGCGAAGCTGCAGATGAACTGCGCGAGGGCCAGGGCGGCCAGGACACGCCCGTGTCCTGCCCGCTCCTTCCGCGCGACAGTCTCAACCATGCGTGTCTCCGGTCGTGCCCTCGGCGGGCGTGGTGAGGCCGTGGGTCGCCGGACGCCGGTGACCGCCGGTCGGGGGCCTGGTCGCCGCCTTGCCCAGTTCCTCGTCGAGCGCCATGGCCGCGGTGACCAGAGCGAGGTGGGTGAACGCCTGGGGGAAGTTGCCGAGCTGTTCACCCGAGGGGCCGATCTCCTCGGCGAACAAGCCGACGTGGTTGGCGTAGGTGAGCATCTTGTCGAAGGCGTGCCGGGCCTCGTTGAGCCTGCCGCTGCGGGCGAGGGCCTCGACGTAGAAGAAACTGCACAGGTTGAAGGTGCCCTCCGAGCCGCGCAGGCCGTCGGGGGATGCCGCGGGGTCGTAGCGGTAGACGAGGCTGTCGCTGACCAGTTCCTCGTCCATGGCGTCGAGAGTGCTGAGCCAGTCGGGGTCTCGTGGCGCGAGGAAGCCGACCTTCGGCATGAGCAGGAGTGAGGCGTCCAGGACATCGGTGTCGTAGTGCTGTACGAAGGCCCGCCGCTTGTCGTGCCAGCCGCGCTGCAGGATCTGCTCGAAGACGGCGTCCCGGGCACGGGTCCAGCGGGCGGTGTCGGCCGGGCGGGAGAAGCGGGTGGCCGCTTGGATGCCGCGGTCGAAGGCCACCCATGTCATCAGCCGGCTGAAGGTGAAGTTCTCCCGTCCCCCACGGGTCTCCCAGATGCCCTCGTCCGGCCGGTCCCAGTGGTCGGCGAGCCAGTCCAGGACCCCGCTGAGCGCCTTCCACCCACGAAGCGCACCCATGTCGTCGCCAACGACCAGGGCATCCGAGCCCTCGCCGTAGATGTCGAGCTGCAGCTGATCGGCGGCAGCGTTGCCGGCCCGCACCGGACGCGAGCCCTGATAGCCCTCCAGGTGGTCGAGGATCTCCTCGGTCAGGTGGGGCTCGCCGTCGACTCGGTACATGATCTGCAGGGGGTCGCCGGAGGCCGTGGGCCCGGCCTCGATGCGGTCGCGCAACCAGTGACGGAAAGCCTGCGCCTCTTCGTGGAATCCCAAGTCGATCAGTGCTCTGACGGACAGCGCGGCGTCACGGATCCACGTGTAGCGGTAGTCCCAGTTGCGCTCACCGCCGATCTGCTCCGGCAGTCCCATCGTCGCGGCGGCGATGGGCGCCCCGGTGGGGCGGTAGGTGAGGAGCTTGAGCGTGATCGCCGATCGGTTGACGACGTCCTGCCATCGTCCGCGGTACGTGCAGGCGCGCAGCCACGACAGCCAGTACGTGCGACAGGTCTCGAATGCGTCGGCGACCTCTTCGAGAGAAGGCGGCTGGGGAACGGGAGCGCCGCTTGCCGTGCTGGTCAGCACGGCCGCGGCGGCCTGGCCGGCGGAAAGGGTGAAGCGGGCGGTGACGTCGTCGCCGTCGACTCCGAGCGGGAATCCGGTGGTGGACCGGACGTGCAGGTCGGCACCCGGTCCGCGGAAGACCACAGAATGTTCGTCGGCCCGTTCGAGTGTGTGGGAGGCCCTGCCGTAGTCGAAGCGTGGGCGGCAGGCGAAGGTGAAGGCCATACTGCCCCGCACGACACGGGCGACCCTGACCAGACGGTGGGTGTCCTCGGGCGCCGGCGATTCTATGGGCGTCATGAAGTCGGCCACCTCACCGACGCCGCCGGGCCCCATGAACCGCGTGACCAGGATGGCCGTGTCGGACAGATACAGCTGCCGGGTGGTCATGCCGTCGCCGTCCGGGAGCTCGGCGGCCAGACGGCAGTGTCCCCCGCGTTCGCTGTCCAGCAGTGACGCGAAGAGGCTGGGCGAGTCGAAGCGGGGCGTGCACCACCAGTCGAGGATTCCGTCGGAGGACACAAGGGCGGCTGTCTGAAGGTCGCCGATCATGCCGTGCTCGGCAATGGGCGGATATCGGTACATGTAACCTCCCGCGACTGCGCACATGTGCGCCCGGCAGCCGTCGTCTCCGGGCCCGCCAGGGTCCAAGATTCCGGCAAGCACGGTGGATGTCGCCTCACCCGTCGCGGGTGAAAGCGGTGACAGGGCGCAGCCGCACAGGCGCCGACGCGTCGGCGGCGCCTGTGACGAGCTCCGGCTTGAGGACCTCGACGCAGTTGGGGGCCATCCATTCCGCCACGCCGGTGACGGGTATGGCGGGGTCAGCTGTCGCCGGGTGTCTGAGGCAGGGACATGCGAACCGGGTCGAGCATGGCGGCCAGTCCGGTGGGGCGTCACGCAACTGCGCGAGATGATGCGTACCACCGTCACCGACGGCACGGCGAGAAGCCTGTCCGGCCTCTCGGGTGACATCGGCGCGAAGACCGGTACCGCGGAGGTCTCCGACGGCGAACCCGACAACGGATGGCTCGTCGCCTACCGCGGCAACGTGGCCGTGGCGTGCGTCGTGGAACAGGGAATCACCGGCGGTGGCTCCGCCGGCCCCATCATCCACAGCCTGCTGGCCGCTGTTCCCGCCGACGCCTCCTGAGGACCGCGAGCACGTGACAGCCGCGGGCAACGGCGCCAGATCCTCCCGGAGTCAACGGGCGCGTGGCGCAACGAGGCGCCGTAGAACGCCCGTTGCAACTAGCCGATCCTCACAGCTTGAGCACAAATTACATACATCCCCCTCTTCATACCGGCCCCGATGGTCTAGATTGACCGTGCTTCAGCTATTCGGGCACGAGGCGACCAGTAATGATCTATAGGTCCGGCGCTACGGAAAGCCGGCAGTCGCGTCCCCGGCGCCAGACGTGGGGGTGATCGGTTCTTGAAACCCGAGGGGGGCCTTGGGTGCGGGGAGCACCCGTGGTTTCGACGGTTTCACGCGCGCCTCGAGAGTCTGGCAGGGCATGCGCGTCCGCTGCCGCCAGGGTGCGTTGGTCAAGTGGCTCTGACGTAGCCGGGGTGTCATGCGCGGGGGGCGGGGGCCTCCCGCGGGGAGGAACAGCGCGGCACGGGGGGGGTGGGGGCCTCCCGAGGGGCGGAACAGTGCGGGGGGCGCCGCCCTCCGGGGGGAGGAACAGTGTGGGGCGAAGACGTCGAGCCACTGGGGACCTGGGGGGTTCTGTGCGGCGAGGGGGATTAGTCAGCCCGTCTCCGTCGGCGCGCGGGCGTCTGGCGAACGGGGCGATCAGCCAGCCCGCTATCGACTGGGAGCAGCGGTACCGCCGTACTGTGATCACCGGCGATACCGTGGCCACCGCCTTCGTGGTGGCGGCGATCGGCAATTTCTTCGGGGCCCGGGACGCGGCCAACTGGCATGAGAAGTGGGGGATTCTCGCATTCTGCACCGAGCTGCTGGTGCTGGGGGCGCTTGCGGTGACCCGGTCGTGGGCTCCGGCCGTGCTCGGCCAGGGCGCCGAGGAATTCCGCCGGCTCGGACGCTCACTGTTCACGGCGACCGTCGTACTGGCGCTCGGCGGGATCGCCCTCACCTCGCGCAACATCAAGCTCTGGATCTTCGTCGCGATCCCCGCGATCGCGTTCGTCACCATGACCGCGCGGTATCTGCTGCGCCTCTGGCTGCACAAACAGCGGAAGCAAGGACGGTGTCTGAGACCGGTGCTCGCTGCCGGGAGCCCGGCCACCGTGCGCGACCTGATCACTCGAACCCGCAAGTTCCCGCACATCGGCTGGCGGGTCGATGCGGTGTGCACGACGGACGGTCGCGGGCTCGACGGTGACCAACTGGACGGAGTGCGGGTCGTCGGCCGGCTGGCGGACGTCGCCAAGCACGTCCGCCACGACGGCTACCGTGTCGTCGCGGTCACCCCGGACCCGCACTGGTCACCGGACCGGCTGCAGCGGCTGGCCTGGAACCTCGAAGGCAGCGACGCCGAGATGGTCGTGGCCCCCGTGCTGATGGAGGTGGCCGGCCCGCGGCTGCACGTCGACGCGGTGCTCGGGATCCCGCTGCTGCGGGTCAGCATGCCGACCTTCACCGGGGGCCGCCGGGCGGTCAAAGGGGTCGTCGACCGGATGGGCGCAGCGATTCTGCTGATGCTGTTCGCGCCGCTGATGGTGTTCGTCGGGCTGCTCGTGCTGATGGACAGCCGGGGCGGGGCGTTCTACCGCCAGCGCAGGGTCGGCAAGGACGGCCGCGAGTTCACCATTCTCAAGTTCCGCACCATGGTCGCCGGGGCTGACAGGGCACGTGCCGGACTGGCCGACCGCAACGAGGGCGCCGGCCTGCTGTTCAAGCTCCGCCGGGATCCGCGGGTGACCCGGGTGGGAGCGGTGCTGCGCCGGTACTCGATCGACGAGCTCCCGCAGCTCTTCAACGTGCTCACCGGATCGATGTCGCTCGTCGGTCCGCGTCCTCCGCTACCGGAGGAGTGCGCTGCGTACGGGCCGGACATCCGGCGGCGGCTGCTGGTCAAGCCCGGACTCACGGGTCTGTGGCAGATCAGCGGACGCAGTGACCTGCCGTGGGAGGAGGCGGTCCGGCTGGACCTGCGGTACGTGGAGGACTGGTCGCTCGCCCTGGACACAGTGATCTTGTGGAAGACGCTGCGTGCGGTGGTCCAAGGGCAGGGGGCCTATTGATGCGCGGGGGTCGTCGTACGGCCGGCGTGCGGACCGCAGGCCGTAAGGGCCTGACTAGGGGGGAGGGACGGGTCATGAGAATCAGCGTCTTCGGGCTCGGCTACGTGGGCTGCGTGTCGGCCGCGTGCCTGGCGAGCCTGGGTCACGAGGTCATCGGGGTGGACGTCAACCAGGTGAAGGTCGACCTGGTCAACGACGGCAAGGCCCCGGTGGTCGAGGAGCGGATCGGCGAGCTCATCGCCGAGGTCGTGCGGACCGGAGCGTTACGCGCTACCGGCGACGTCCGCGAGGCGATCAGGGGCAGCGAGGTGTCGCTGGTCTGCGTGGGCACACCGTCGGAGCCCAACGGCAGCCTGTGCACCACGTACCTGGAGCGGGTCAGCGAGCAGATCGGCGCCGCGCTCGCCGAGCGGGGTGGGCGGCACACCGTCGTGTTCCGCAGCACCATGCTCCCGGGCACCTGCCTGAACGTGCTGGTGCCGATCCTGGAGAAGTACGTCGGCGGCACGGCCGGGGTGGACATCGGGGTCGCGGTCAACCCGGAGTTCCTGCGCGAGGGCACGAGCGTGCGGGACTTCTTCGACCCGCCCAAGACCGTCATCGGCGAGCTCGACCCGGCAAGCGGCGATGCGGTGATGGCGCTGTACGACGGCCTGCCCGGCGAGGTGTTCCGGGTGCCGGTCCCGACGGCCGAGGCGATCAAGTACGCGGACAACGCGTTCCACGGCCTCAAGATCGGCTTCGCGAACGAGCTGGGCGCGGTGTGCCAGGCGCTCGGGGTGGACTCGCACCAGGTGATGGACGTGTTCCTGGCCGACCGCAAGCTGAACATCAGCCCCGCCTACCTGCGGCCCGGCTTCGCCTTCGGTGGCTCCTGCCTGCCCAAGGACCTGCGCAGCCTGGTCCACGCGGCGCGGCGGGCCGACGTCTCGGTGCCCATCCTCTCCCACGTGCTGGCCTCCAACTCCGACCATCTGCAGCGCGCGGTGGACCTGGTCGAGCGCACCGGCAAGCGCCGGGTGGGCCTGTTCGGGCTGTCCTTCAAACCCGGCACCGACGACCTCCGCGAGAGCCCGCTCGTCGAGCTGGCGGAGAGGCTCTTCGGCAAGGGGTACGACCTGCGGATCCACGACGCCAACGTGAGCCTCTCCCGGCTGATGGGCGCGAACCGCGAGTACATCGAGAGCCGGCTGCCGCACCTCGCGCAGCTGCTCGCGGACTCCGTCGACGAGGTGCTCGAGCACGCCGAGGTGTGCCTGGTCGGGACCAGGGATCCGGCCGTGCTGTCGTCGCTGCCCCATGGGGACGGCCCGGTGATCGTCGACCTCATCCGCCTTCCCGACGCCGAGACGCGCCGGACCGAACCGGGGTACATAGGCCTTGCCTGGTAACGCGACCAGCGGCGACGGGCCGGACCGGCGCGCGCTGATCCTGGTGGAGAACCTGTCGGTGCCCTTCGACCGGCGGGTGTGGCAGGAGTGCACGACGCTGCGCGACGCGGGCTGGGAGGTGCACGTCATCTGTCCCCGGGGGGAGAAGCGGGACACGGAGCCGGAGGCGGTGATCGACGGGGTGCGGATCCACCGCTACCCGTTACGCGCGGCCACCGGAGGGCCGGCCGGCTACCTGCGGGAGTACGGATCGGCGTTGTGGCACACGGTCCGGCTGGCCCGCAAGGTCGGCCCGGTCGACGTGGTCCACGCCTGCAACCCGCCCGACCTGCTGTTCCTGCCGGCCCTGTGGCTGAAGCGGCGCGGCGCGCGGTTCGTCTTCGACCAGCACGACCTGGTACCCGAGCTGTACCTCTCCCGGTTCGACCGCGGCGAGGACCTGCTCTACCGCGCCGTGTGCGCGCTGGAACGGCGGACCTACCGGGCCGCGGACGTCGTGCTCGCCACGAACGAGAGCTACCGGGACGTCGCGGTACGCCGTGGCGGCCGGCGGCCGGAGGATGTCTTCGTGGTGCGCAGCGCGCCAGCGATCGACCGGTTCCAACCGGTACCGCCCGAGCCGCAGTTGAGGCGCGGCAAGCCTCATCTGTTGTGCTACCTCGGGGTCATGGGCCCTCAGGACGGCGTCGACTACGCCTTGCGGGCCCTTGCGAAGCTGCGCGACGACCTCGGGCGGACCGACTGGCACGCGGTGTTCGTCGGCGCCGGGGACGCCTTCGACGCGATGGTGGAGCTGTCCGGGCGGCTCGGTCTCTCCGGGCAGGTGCAGTTCACCGGGCGCATTCCGGACGCCGACCTGGTGCGCTACCTGTCCACCGCGGACGTGTGCCTCTCCCCCGACCCGCGCAATCCGCTCAACGACGTGTCGACCATGAACAAGGTCCTGGAGTACATGGCGATGGGCCGGCCGATCGTCTCGTTCGACCTGAAGGAGGCGCGCGTCTCCGCCGGTGACGCCGCCGTCTACGCGCCCGCGAACGACGAGGCCGAGTTCGCCGAGCTCATCGCGCTGCTCCTGGACGATCCGGAGAAGCGGGCCCGGATGGGCAAGATCGGCCAGGAGCGGATCAGCGGGCAGCTTTCCTGGCGGAACTCACAAGCGTCGCTGCTCGCCGCCTACGCCGCTGCCTGCCGTGACCGTCCTCCGGTGCCGGCAGGTGGGCCGGTCCGTACGGGGAAGAGGCCGCGCCATTGAGTGATGACACGATCCGCCTGGTCACGATCGGACGGATTCTCCGTCGGCGGTGGCGGCTTCTCGCCGTCCTCGCCGTGGTGGGCGCGCTCGTCGGCCACGGCACCTCGTTGCTGCTGTTTCCGCCGCGGTACACGACGTCGGCATCGGTCCTGCTGCCGGGCCAGTGGGAAGAGCGCGAACTGCTGACACAGGTGGACATCGCGACCAGCTCGGCGGTCGTCGACCGTACGGCCGCCGCGCTCGGCTGGGGCGTCAGCGGCGCCGATCTGCGAGACCGGGTGAGCGCCAAGGCCGCCGACGGGAACATCATCGAGATCTCGGGTACAGCCGACACCCCGGAGCACGCGCAGCGGCTCTCCGACCAGGTGGCCCAGCAATTCGTCACCTTCGCCGCGCGGATCACAGGCGGCGGCACCGGCCCGGAAGCGGCTACGGGGGCCGAGGCGCTGCGACAGAAGGTGGCGGAGACCAACCGCCGCATCACCGACCTGGCCGATGCGGCGGATCCGGGGCAGACCGTGGAGAGCGTGCAGGCCCGTACCGAGCTGGAGAAGCTGCGCACCGCGCTGCAGGAGGCCATGAAGAAGCTGGACGAGGCCGACCCGTCGACCAGCAAGGCCAACAGGGCCAGCATGGTCGTCATGGGGCCGGCGGCCCGGCCGGCCGGCGAGGCACCGCCGACGAGGATGCAGCTCATCGTCGCCGGGGCGCTGCTGTTCTTCCTGCTCGCGGTCATCGGCCATCTCGCCGTCGCACGGGTGAATCGCCGGCTGCGGACCGAACCGGAGATCGCCGCCGCGCTGGGCTCGCCGCTCCTCGGCACCGTCGACGTGCCTGGTGAACGGAGCGCGCACCGGCCGGAGGGCGGTGGCTCACGGGCCTGGATCCGCCGGCTCCTCGGCATCGACACCCGGTGGGACACACCGACCCCGCTCAGGTCCGGCGACGAGGCCGGCAGACGGCTGCGCTACCGGCGGGTGTGCGTTCGCCTCCGGAACCAGCTGCCGGCCCCCCGGCGGCTGCTGGTCGTCGTACCGGACGGCGACGAGATCGCCCGCCGGGCCGCCGGGGAACTCGTCGCCGAGGCCAAGAGCGATCCGCTGCTGCGGGTGGTGGAGGTTTCGGTGGACCGGCCGATCGTGCCGGACCGCGACACCGAGTCCGGAGCCGTGGTCGTCCTCAGCGCGGGCGGCTGGACCGCAGAGGAGCTCGCCGGCATCGCCGAGGCGTGTGCGGACGGCGGGCATGAGGTCGTCGGCATCGTCGTCGCCGGCACGGTCCGGGCCCGCCCGACGCGGACCGCCGGCCGTGCTCCGGATGAGGCCACTCTGGCGCTCGCGGTTCGCGGCCACGCGACGGGGGGTTCAGTGTGATGACGAGCAAGACCCCGGAGTCGTCGGCCGCCGCTCCGCTCCTCGACCTGCAGGCGCTGGTGGTGGCGGTACGCAGGCGCCGCCGTCTCTGGTGCACCCTGGCGCTGCTGGGGCTGCTGGTCGGCGCGGCGGTGGCGGTCCTGCTGCCACCGCCGCCGACCGCCACGACCAAGGTGCTGGTCGCGCACCAGGAGGACCAGCCGAACGACACCGGAACGCTGATCCGCACCGACGTCCAGCTGCTGGGGACCACGCGCATCGCCGAACAGGCCCTGCGGTCCCTCAAGTCCCCGGAAAAACCGGAAGACTTCATGCGGGACTACCGGGGTACCGGACTGACCAACAACCTGCTGCAGATCGACGTGACAGGTGACACCGACGCGGAAGCGGTGGCCCGGGCCAAGGCACTGGCCGACGCGTTCGTCGCGGACCATGTGAAGCGCATACGGGACACCGCGGACGCCGAGGCCAAGGCCCTGCTCGACCAGCGTGACCGCATGCAGAACGAGCTCGCCGAGGTCAACAAGGAGATCGGCGGCCGATCGCCGGACAGTGACCCGAAAGCGTCGGCGAGCATCGAGTCGCTCTTCGCCCGCCGGGCCGATCTCACTTCGCGGATCGCCGATTTCGCCCAGCGCGCCGAGGAGGCGCGCGTCGGCACGCCCCAGCTCATCGTCGGCACGCAGGTCGTGGACGCGCCGCGCGCGGTGCGGCACTCCCTGCCCAAGGCCGCCGGTACCAACGCGGTGATCGGGCTCGTCCTCGGGCTCGTCCTCGGGCTCGCGCTGGCCGCGGTCAGTACGGTGGTGGCAGACCGCCCCGTGCTGCGCCGGGACATCGCGGCGAACCTCGGCGCCTCGGTCATCGCGGAGCTGCCCCGCCGGTCGGGCAGGCTGTGGCAGCGCCGGCGGACCCGGGCGGCGCGCGAACGGCTCACCGGGACCCTGGCCCGCACCGTGCGCGGCTCCGCGGAGCCGCTGTCGCTGCTGGAACTGGGCTGTGCGCGCGACACGAGCGTGATCGCCCTGGACGTCGCCAGGGCGCTGGCGGCGGAGGGGCCGGTGGTCGTCGTCGACGGTCTGCCCGGCCCGCAGCTGGCGGGCCGCCGCCCGAGGCGAGGAGACCCGACCGTGGTCAGCGGCGAGCGGGCCGCGGCCGTGTCGCATCACGAGGGCCGGCTCGGCGTCGGCTC
This sequence comes from Streptomyces sp. NPDC037288, assembly GCF_055603265.1. Classification (NCBI taxonomy): domain Bacteria; kingdom Bacillati; phylum Actinomycetota; class Actinomycetes; order Kitasatosporales; family Streptomycetaceae; genus Streptomyces; species Streptomyces sp. NPDC037288. Next base: position 162,469 of record NZ_JBVJVY010000010.1, on the reverse strand, counting down.
GGTGGCGCCCGGCACGGCGTGGACCGACCTCCAGTACCTCGGCACCCAGACCGTGCTCGTCGTGCGTGCCGGGCACGGCAGCGCCGCATGGCTGCACACCGTGGCGCGGCAGCTCGCGGACCAGTGCATTGCGGTGATCGGTGTGGTGCTGATCGACCCCGATCCGCGGGACCGGACCGACGGCACGCTGTGGGACGGGCTGCACATCGCGCTGCGGGGCCATGGCGAGCGGACGGCCCGGCAGCAGAAGGGGACGGGCCGGCGGCGGACGGAGCGGCAGCCGATGTGGGCCGCACGGGTCCCGGACAACGACCAGGAGGCGCGGTAGGACATGTGTGGCATCGCAGGCACTTACCGATGGCCGGACGGGAAGGTCGTGACCGACCGGCTCACCGATACCCTCGCCCACCGCGGTCCGGACGGGGCGGGCCGGTACGGCCACCCCGTCGGTGACGGCGAAGTGCACCTCGGGCACCGTCGGCTGGCCGTCATCGACCTGTCCGAGACCGGCGCCCAGCCGATGGTCTCGGACGGCCTCGCCCTGACCTACAACGGCGAGCTGTACAACGCGCCCGAGCTGCGTGCCGAGCTGGCAGCCGCCGGGGTGCGCTTCCGCGGTACCTCGGACACCGAGGTGCTCCTCGAGGCCTGGCGGCACTGGGGCACCGACTGCCTGCCCCGGCTGCGCGGCATGTTCGCGTTCGGGATCTTCGACGAACGCACCGGTGAACTGGTCCTGGCCCGCGACCAGTTGGGCATCAAGCCGCTGTTCCTGCTCCGGCGCGGCGAGGGCCTGGTGTTCGCCTCCGAGCTGAAGGCGCTCGCCGCCGCCACCGGCGGCAAGCTGGAAGTGGACCACGCGGCGCTGGTGGCCTCACTGCTGTACTACTGGGTGCCGGACTCTCGGTGCGCGTTCCGCGAGGCGGAGAAGCTGCCGCCGGGGAGCTGGCTGAGGTGCCGGCCCGACGGCCGGGTGGAACGCGGCCGGTTCTGGCATCTCAAGGACGTCGCCGCGGAGGGCCGGGAGCGGGCCCGGGCCGGCGAGCAGCCGGACGTGGCCGCCATCGTCGAGGAGTCGACCCGACGCCATCTGCTGTCCGACGTACCCGTGGCGACCTTCCTCTCCGGCGGCCTCGACTCCAGCTACCTGACCGCGCTGGCGGCCCGCGACCGACCCGGGATCTCCGCGTACACGATCGGGTTCCGCGCCGAGGACGCCAGGTTCGAGGCAATGCCGGACGACCTGCGCTATGCCCGGCAGGTGGCCCGGCGGTTCGGCGTCGACCTGCATGAGATCGAGATCGCTCCGAACGTGCTCGAGCTGCTGCCGCGGATGACGTACCACCTGGACGAGCCGATCGGCGACCCCGCCGCGATCAACACCTTCCTGATCTGCTCGGCCGCCCGGGAGGCCGGGGTCAAGGTGATGCTCTCGGGGATGGGCGCCGACGAGCTGTTCGCCGGGTACCGCAAACACCTGGCCAACCTGCTCGCGCTGCGCTACCAGCGCGTCCCGCGGCCCCTGCGCCGCGGCCTGTCCAGGGCCGTGGACCGGCTGCCGGTCGCCACGTCCCGCCGGGGGTACCGGTCGGTGCGCTTCGCGAAGCGGTTCCTCTCCTTCGCGGATCTGCCGGAGGAGACCGCGTTCCGGCGCAGCTACACCATGTACGACCGGGACGAGCTGCTCGCCCTTGTCGATCCGGACCTGGCCGGGACGGTCGACGACGTGCTGACCGAACACGCGGACGTCTACGAGGACAACGACCTGGACGACTTCGTCAACCGCATGTGCCTGGGCGACGCCCGGATGTTCCTGCCGGGCCTGAACCTCACGTACACGGACCGGTCGAGCATGGCGGCGTCGACCGAGGTGCGGGTGCCGTACGTGGACGTCGAGGTGGTCAAGGCGGCGTTCGCCGTGCCCGGCCATCGCAAGATCGTCGGACGGCAGGGCAAGGCCGTCCTCAAGGAGGCGGCCACCTCGATCCTGCCCCGGGAGATCGTGTACCGGCCCAAGGGCCTGTTCAGCGCCCCGCTGCGCGCCTGGATGAGCCGGGACCTGGCTCCGCTGGTGCGCGAGGTGGTCAACGACGGCGAGCTCGTCCGTTCCGGGTTCCTGCGCCGCGACGCCCTGACGCGCATGGTCGCCGAGGACGCCGCCGGGCAGCAGGACTTCTCCAAGCATCTGTGGCACGTACTGACCCTCGAGTACTGGTATCGCGACGCGACCTCCGGGTCCGGCCAGAGCACTCGGTTGACGGCTTAGGAATCACAGGAGTTCGTGTGAAGCAGGTTGTGCAGAACTACAAGAGCGGCGAGCTGGCGGTACTCGACGTTCCGGTGCCGGGGTGCAAGCCGGGCGGTGTGCTGGTCCGCAGCGCCTACTCGCTGATCTCCACCGGGACCGAGCTCATGAAGGTGTCCGAGGCCGGCATGTCGATGCTGGGCAAGGCCCGCTCCCGGCCCGACCAGGTGGCCAAGGTCGTGCAGAGCGTGGCCACCAACGGGGTGCCCGCCACCTACCGCAAGGTGATGGGCAAGCTGGACTCCTACACGCCGCTGGGCTACTCGCTGTGCGGGGTGGTCGAGCAGGTCGGCGCCGGCATCGACGACGTGAAGGTCGGCGACCTCGTGGCCTGTGCCGGCAACGAGCACGCGTTGCACGCCGAGTTGAACTGGGTGCCGAGGAACCTCTACACCCCGGTGCCGGACGGCCTCGCGCCGCGGCACGCGGCCTTCGGCACCGTCGGGTCGATCGCGATGCAGGGCGTCCGCCAAGGCGAGCCACAGCTCGGCGAGGTGGCGCTGGTCATCGGCCTCGGCCTGATCGGGCAGCTGGTGGTGCAGCTTCTCGCCGCCTCGGGAGTCCGCGTCGTCGGCGCCGACCCGGACCCGGTGCGCTGCGAGCTCGCCGAGCGCCTGGGCGCCGCGGCCTGCGGCGACCCGGCGTCCGCGGCCGTGGAAGCCGCCGTCGCCGAACTCACCTGCGGTCACGGCGTGGACCAGGTGTACCTGGCCGCCGGCGGGGGCAGCAACCAGCCCGTCGAGCTGGCCGCCCGGCTGAGCCGGGACCGCGGCCGGGTCGTCGACATCGGCAAGTGCCGCCTGGACCTGCCGTGGAACGCGTACTACGAGAAAGAGCTCGACGTCCGGTTCTCCCGCAGTTACGGCCCCGGGCGCTACGACCCGGAGTACGAGCTGGAGGGGCGCGACTACCCGATCGGCTACGTGCGCTGGACCGAGCGCCGCAACCTGGCGTGCTTCCTCGATCTCCTCGCCCGCGGCAGCGTCGACGTGGAGCCCCTGGTTTCCCACGTCGCCGACTTCGACGACGCCGTCGAGACGTACCGGAGCCTGAAGGACGGCGGCCTGAAGGCCGTGGCTGTGCTGTTCCGGTACCCCGGACAACGGGTGGAAGCGGAGGCCCCGGCGGTGGCCGTGCCCACCGTGGGCGGGAAGCCGAGTCCCGCCCGGGCCGCGAAGACGCCGGTACGGCTGGCGTTCGTCGGCGCGGGGAACTACGCGACGTCGATGCTGCTGCCGCACCTGACACAGCGCGACGGCGTCGAGTTGTCGACGGTCGTCACCACGACGGCGCTGTCCGCGGCCAACGCGAAGCGGAAGTTCGGCTTCGCCGAGGCGACCACCGATCTCGACGCCGTTCTCGGCGACACGTCCATCGACGCGGTGTTCGTGGTCACCCGGCACAGCTCGCACGCCGAACTGACCCGGAAGGCACTGCTGGCCGGCAAGACCGTGTTCGTGGAGAAGCCCCTGGCCCTCAGCGAGGACGAGCTGGCCGGCGTACTCGCGGCGGTGGAGGAGTCCGGCAACGACCGGCTGCAGGTCGGCTTCAACCGCCGGTTCGCACCGCTGCTGCAGGAGGCCAGGAAGCGGTTCGGCGCCCGCACGGGTCCGGCGAGCCTGCGCTACCTGGTCAACGCGGGCCGGCTGCAGCACGGCAGCTGGTACCTCCACCAGGGCACCGAGGGCTCGCGGTTCGCCGGCGAGGGCGGACACTTCATCGACACCACGAGCTGGCTGCTCGATGCCGACCCGGTCTCCGTGTACGCGGTCGCCACGTCCGGCAACGAGGACCTGCAGGTCGTCCTGCGCTACCCGGACGGGTCCACCGCCACCATCAGCTACGTCACCACCGGCGCGCCGGGCTTCCCCAAGGAGACGCTGGACCTGGTCGCGGACGGCAAGGTGCTGCGGCTGGACGACTTCGTCCGTGCCTCGGTCCACGGCCGCAGGAAGTGGGTCAGTTCACGGCTGCCCAAGGCCCGGGACAAGGGCCAGAACGCCGAACTGGCCGCGTTCATCAAGGCCGTGCGGACCGGCGGGCCGATGCCGGTACCGCTCCAGTCGCTGGTCGCCACCACGGCGGCCACCCTCGCCGTGCAGGCCGGTCTGGCCGGCGGTGCGCCGGTGACACTGGAGCGGGCGCGATGACCATGAGCGCGGGCTGGTACCTGCGGCGGCTGTCCCGGATGGGCCCGCGGGAGGTCGGCGGCCGGCTGGGCGACGCGGTGCGCAGGCGGCGGTGGCGGTCGGCGCGGCCGGACTGCCCGAGCGTGACCGGCGCCCGGTTCACCGCGGTACTGCCCGCCGGGACGATCGCCGCCATACCGCCGGATGCCGCGAAACGTCTCATCGCCCAGGCGGACCGGCTGATGTACGGGCACGCCGAGTACTTCGGGGTGGTCCGCGACGACCTGACCGACCCGGACTGGTGGTGCGACCCGAAGACCGGGCGCCGGGCTCCATGGGGCTACGCCTTCGACGTGCCGTACCGGAACGAGGACGCCGTCGGGGACATCAAGCAGATCTGGGAGCTGTCCCGGCACCAGTACCTCACCGTGCTCGCCGCCGCCTACGCGATCACCGGGAACGAGCGGTACGCCGAGCGCGTGGCCGAGCACCTGCGGTCGTGGTGGGCGGCCAACCCACCGCTGCGCGGCGTGCACTGGATCAGCGGCATCGAGCTGGGCATCCGACTGCTGTCCTGGGTGTGGATCCGCCGGCTGCTCGACGGCTGGCCGGGCGCGGCCGGGCTGTTCGAGGGCAACCCGGTGGCGCTGAACCAGATCTGGCACCACCAGCGCTGGCTGGCCGCCTTCCCCAGCCGGGGGTCTTCGGCGAACAACCACGTCATCGCCGAGGCCGCCGGGCAGTTCGCGGCGGCCTGCGCGTTCGGGTGGTTCCCCTCCTCGGCGCGCTGGCGAGCCGACGCGCTGCGGTCGCTGGAGCGGCATCTGCGCGGCAACACCTTCGGCTCCGGCCTCAACCGCGAGCTGGCCACCGAGTATCACGGACTGGTGCTGGAGCTCGGCCTGGCCGCGGTGGCCGAGGCCGATGCCGCGGGCAGGCCGGTCCCCGCGTCGATCCGGCTGGTGCTGCTGCGGATGACCGACGCTCTCGCGGCGGTCGTGGACAGCCGGTTACGGCCGCCGCGCCAGGGGGACGCGGACGACGGGCACGGTCTGGTCGTGGACGGCGCGGGCACAAACCGCTGGGCCTCCCTGCTGGCCACCGGGGACGCCGTGTTCGGTCGGCTCGCCTGGTGGCCGGCGGTGACCGGCACCGATGTGCGCACCCCGCTGCTGGCCGCGCTCATCCGGCCGTACTCGGAATCCGGAACCGCACCGGCCGTGACCCGCCCGGCAAGCCGACCGGCGCATTTCGCCGACGCGGGCATGACCATCCTGCGTGGTCCGGAGGAGATCTGGTGCCGCTGCGACGGTGGTCCGCACGGATTCCTGTCCATCGCCGCGCATGCTCACGCGGACGCGCTGTCCGTGGAGGTCCGGCACGACGGGGTCGACGTGCTCGCCGACCCGGGGACGTTCTGCTACCACGGGCAGCCCGAGTGGCGGCAGTACTTCCGGTCGACCCTCGGCCACAACACCCTGCAACTGGACGGCGGTGACCAGTCCGTCTCCGGCGGCCCGTTCCTGTGGACCCGGCATGCCCGCAGCCGCGTCCTGGCCGCGGACACGTCCGGCGCCTCCTCCGGGGGGACGGCCCGCTGGTGCGCCGAGCACGACGGTTACCAGCGCTCCGTGCACCGCCGCCGGGTCGAGCTGACGGCCGCGAGCCAGGAGCTGCGGGTGGTCGACGAGGTGCGCGGCCCGCGCCGGGACGTACGCCTGGCGTTCCACCTCGGCCCGGCGATCGCCGCGGACCTGGTGGAGAACCGGGCAGTGCTCACCTGGACCCGGGACGGCGAGGACCGCTCCGCGGTGCTCCACCTGCCCGGACAGCTGAACTGGCGGGCGCATCGCGGTGAGGCCGACCCGCCGCTGGGCTGGTACTCCGCCGGCTTCGGGCGCAAGGAACCCGCCACCACGCTGGTCGGCACCGGCGTCACCGACGGCACGGAGGGCTTCACCACCGTCCTCAGGTTCCGCGGCTAGGGGGGCGCGTGGGGATCAGGATGCGGCACTGGGTGTGGGCGGCGGCACCGCTGACGCTGGCCCTGCTGACGACGACCGGCTGTGAGAGCGTGCCGGGCGCGCGGGCGGATCCGACCGCTGCGCCGACCACGTCCGTGGCCCGGACGCCATCCACGTCCGTGGCCCGGGTGTGCGCCAAGCCCGCGGCCGGGCCGGCGAAGGCTCCGGCGGGCGCGGTGACGGTCGACCCCGCGGTGACCGGTGACCTGGCTGCGAAGACCAAGAGCAGCCCGCCGAACACCACGTTCTGGCTTCGACCGGGCAAGCACAGGCTCGAGCCGGACCGCTACGCCCAGGTCATCCCCAAGGACGGGGACACCTATATCGGCGCGCCGGGCGCGGTGCTCGACGGCCGGAAGACCAACCAGTACGCGTTCGGCGGCACCGCCCGCAACGTCACCATCCGCTACCTGACCGTGCAGGGTTTCGTCGCGCCGCAGAACGAGGGCGTGGTCAACCATGACTCGGCCGACGGGTGGATGATCGAGCACGCGACGATCCAGCACAACTCCGGCGCCGGGCTGATGGCCGGTGCCCGCCAGCGGGTCCGCGCCAACTGCCTGCGAGGCAACGGTCAGTACGGCATGAACGCGTACAAGGACGGCGACCCCGTCCGCGGCCTGGTGATCGAGGGCAACGAGATCGTGGGCAACAACACAGACGACTGGGAGCGGCGGCGAAAGGGCTGCGGCTGCACCGGAGGCGTCAAGTTCTGGGCCGTCAACGGCGCCGACATACGCGGCAACTGGGTGCACGACAACCGCGGAGCCGGGTTGTGGGCGGACACGAACAACAACGACTTCCGCATCGAGGACAACCTCTTCGAGGCCAACGACGGTGCCGCGCTGATCTACGAGACCAGCTACAACGCGGTCATCCGGAACAACACGATCCGGCGGAACAACTGGGTCGAGGGCCGCAGGTACGCCGACCGCGGCGACAACTTCCCGTACGCGACCGTCTACCTGTCCGAGTCCGGCGGAGAACCACGGATCCGAGCCCGCACCGACAAGATCGAGATCTACCGGAACGTGCTGGAGGACAACTGGTCCGGGATCACCCTGTGGGAGAACGCCGACCGGTTCTGCAACAGCCCGGCCAACACCTCGTCCGGTGACTGCACCCTGCTGGTGAAGAACACCCACCGCTGTGTACAGCCGGCGATCGCCAAGGCACCGCTGTACGCCGACTGCCGGTGGAAGACCCAGCGGGTGGACATCCACGGCAACCGCTTCGAGCTGGACACGTCCGTCGTCAAGTGCACGGAGGAGTGTGACCGCATGGCGGTGCTGGCCAACTACGGCACCTATCCGAACTGGTCGCCGTACCGGGGCGAGCGGGTGGCCGAGGCGATCACACAGAAGCAGCACAACCGCTGGCACGACAACGTCTACGTCGGACCATGGGAATTCGTCGCCTACGACCCGAGCCGGGTACTCGACTCCGGGCAGTGGCAGGGCACGCCGTACCAGCAGGACGCGGGCAGCACCTTCCGCGCAGGGGACGGTGGTTGAGATGGACACCGACCACACGCCGAAGATCGTCGGGACGGTCTGGGGGCTGCTGGTCCTCAACACGCTCGGCTCCGCCGGGGCGAAGACCATCGTCCCGCTGCCCCGCTCCCTCATCCAGATGGTCACCATGGGCGCGCTGGTCACCGCGTTCGCGCTGGCACTCGTGATCAATCTCCGGCTGCGCATCCGGGCCAGCGCCTACGTGTTCCTGCTCACCCTGCTGCTGGTGGCGAGCGTGATCTCCAGCGCGAACCTGGAGTCCGGGTTCGGCGCGCTGTTCCGCTGCTTCCGGCTGGCTCTCTTCGTCGGCACGCTGTGGCTGCTGAGCCGCTGGTGGGACGGCGGCCTGACGTTCGTCCGGCACCACATCCGGATGTACTTCGCGGTCCTCGGGTCGGTGGCCGCCGGCCTGGTCGTCTCACCGGGCGCGGCTCTGCCCGATCTCTACGGCGGGCGGCTGGTCGGCGCGTTGTGGCCGCTCACCCCGCCGCAGATCGGACAGTACGCCGCGGTGATCATCGGGCTCACCGTGCTGCTCGTACTGGGCGGCCGGACCGACAGGACCAGCGCGGTGGTGGTCATCGTGCCGTCATTCGTGCTGCTCGCGCTGACCCATACCCGGACCGCCACGCTCGGCCTGTTCATCGGGCTGGCGGTGGCGATCGGCTCGCTCGTCCTGACCAGCGCCGCCGCCCGCCGGTTCTTCACCTGGACGGTACTGTGCGCCGTGGTGGCCGCGGTGGGGTTCGCCTCCGCGCTGCAGGCGTGGTTCCTGCGCGGACAGAGCAAGGAGAACTTCTCCAACCTCACCGGTCGGGCCAAGGTCTGGGACGCCCTGCTGGCCGCGCCCCGGTCGACCTCGCAGCAGGTGTTCGGCGTGGGCCTGGGCGACAAGTCGTTCGGCGGGCTGCCGATCGACAACAGCTGGCTGGCCGTCTACAACGAGCAGGGTCTGGTCGGCGTCGCCCTCGTCGCGGCGGTCGTCATCGTGCTGGGCGGCGTCGCGTTGCTGCGGCCACCGTCGCTGCAGAGGGCCTGCGCGATCTTCCTGATCAGCTACTGCGCGATCGCGTCGTACACCGAGGCCGGTCTCGGCGACGCCTCGCCGTATCTGCTGCATCTGGCCCTGGCCGCCTCGCTCCTTGCGGTACCTGCCCCGGCCGCTCCCGTCTCGACGCTCGAAGTCCCTGGACGGCGCATCCCGCGATGGGCCCGGAGATCGGAGGTGGGGTGAGCATGCATGTCCTCGTGGTGCACAACCGGTACGCCTCGGCGCAGCCGAGCGGGGAGAACAAGGTCGTCGACCAGGAGGTGGAGCTGCTGCGCGGGGCCGGCCACCGGGTCGAGGTGTTCGAGCGGCGCAGCGACGACATCGCCGCCCGGTCCCTCCTCGGCAAGGCCGCGGTGCCGCTGCTCGTGCCGTGGAACCCGGCGGTCCGCACCGAACTCGCCACCCGGCTGCGCACCGAGAAGCCGGACGTGGTGCACGTCCACAACGTCTTCCCGCTCCTGTCACCCGCGGTCCTCGCCGCCTGCGCCGACGCCGGCGTGCCCGCCGTCGCCACGCTGCACAACTACACCCAGGTGTGCCCTCCCGGCACGCTGCAGCGGGACGGCCGGCCGTGCACCGAGTGCGTCGGATCGTCGGTACCGCTGCCCGCCGTCCGGCACGGCTGCTACCGCAACTCCCGCCTTGCCACAGTGCCGCTCGCGATCAGCCTGTCGGCCAACCGGCGGCGCTGGTGGTCCGGCGTGGAGCGGTTCTTCTGCATCTCCGCGGCGCAGCGCGACACCCTGGTGCGGGCCGGCATGCCGGCCGAGCGGCTGGCGGTGAAGCACAACTTCGTACCCGACCCGGACGACCGCCGAGAGGGCGACGGGGAGCATCTGCTCTACCTCGGCCGGCTCGCGGAGGCCAAGGGCGTACGGCTGCTCATGGCCGCCTGGGACGAGATCGCCGCCGAAGGCGGTGTGGGGGTGCCGCTCGTGATCGCCGGCACGGGGCCACTGGAGCCGGAGGTGACCGCCTGGGCGGCGGGCCGGGACGACGTGCGCTACGTCGGCCTGTTGGACACGGCGGAGTGCCAGAAGGCCATCGCGCAATCGGTCACCGTGGTGGCTCCCTCGACGTGGCTGGAGGCGTTCGGCCTGGTGGTCGTGGAGGCGATGGCGGCCGGGGTCCCGGTCGTCGCCGCCGGTCACGGCGCCTTCGTCGAACTCGTCGAGGACGGCGTGACCGGGCTGCTGCACCGGCCGGGCGAGGCAGCCTCGCTCGCGTCCCGCATACGCCGGATCGCGGCCGAGCCGGCCCGCAACCGGGAGATGGGCCGGGCGGCCCGGCTCCGTTACGAACAGGGTTTCAGCCCGGCGGTCGGCCTTGACCGCCTGGTGGAGGAGTACCGCACCGCGATCGCGGGTCGGTCAGCACTGGCTCGCGGTGGGGACACCCGCGCGAGCAGGGGGGATGGGGACGGTAGATGACACGATGCCGACTGTGCGGCTCGGAGGCGATGGCGAGCGTCGTCGACCTCGGGGCGACGCCACCGTGTGAGAGCTTTCTCGCCGCGGACCAACTGGACCGGCCGGAGCCGGCGTACCCGCTGCACCTGCGGGTCTGCACCGACTGCTGGCTGGCGCAGATCCCGCCGCTGATCACGCCGGAGGAGACGTTCAGCGAGTACGCGTACTTCTCCTCCTACTCGACCTCCTGGGTGGAGCACGCCCGTACGTTCGTCGCCGACGCCGTACAACGAGTGGGACTCGGCACCGACGCCTTCGTCGTCGAGGTCGCGAGCAACGACGGGTACCTGCTCAGCCACGTGGTGGACCGGGGGATCCGCTGCCTGGGCATCGAGCCGTCGGTGAACGTCGGCGCGGCGGCCCGGGAGGCAGGGGTGCCCACGCTCACGGAGTTCCTGAGCCCGGACACCGGCTCGGCCGTCCGTGAAGAGCACGGCCCGGCGGACCTGGTCGTGGCCAACAACGTGTACGCGCACATCCCCGACGTGGTCGGGTTCACCCAAGGGCTGCGCGCCCTGGTCGCCGACGACGGCTGGGTCTCCATCGAGGTGCAGCACCTGCTGACCCTGATCGAGGAGAACCAGTACGACACGATCTACCACGAGCACTTCCAGTACTACACGGTCGCCTCCGCGATCCAGGCCCTGGCGAGTGGCGGACTCACGCTCGTGGACGTCGAGTTGCTGCCCACGCACGGCGGCTCCATCCGGCTGTGGGCCCGGCCGGCCGAGGCGGCCGGCGAGCCGACGCAGCGGGTGGCTGACGTGCTGGCCCGGGAGAAGGCCGCCGGCCTGCAGGAGCTGTCCGGCTACACCGAGTTCTCCGCCCGGGTGGCCAAGGTGCGCCGGGACCTGCTCAAGTTCCTCATCGAGGCGGCCGAGCGCGGCGAGACGGTCGTCGGCTACGGCGCCCCGGGCAAGGGCAACACCCTGCTCAACCACTGCGGGATCCGGCCCGACCTGCTCCCGTACACGGTCGACCGCAACCCCTACAAGCACGGCAGGTTCACCCCGGGCACCCGCATCCCGATCCTGCCGCCCGAGCAGATCGCCACCGACAAACCGGACTACGTCCTCGTCCTCCCGTGGAACCTGCGGGCCGAGCTGGTCAAGCAGCTGTCCTTCGTGCACGAGTGGGGCGGTCGGCTGGTCTTCCCCATCCCGGAACTGAGCATCGTCGAGGTCGCGTCTCGAAAGGTCACAGCATGAAGGTCGTCCTGTTCTGCGGCGGTTACGGGATGCGCATGCGCAACGGAACCTCCGACGACGTGCCCAAGCCGATGGCGATGGTCGGCCCGAGGCCGCTGATCTGGCATGTCATGCGCTACTACGCGCACTTCGGGCACACGGAGTTCGTCCTGTGTCTCGGGTACGGGGCCCACCACATCAAGGACTTCTTCCTCAACTACGAGGAGACGACGTCCAACGACTTCGTGCTGCGGGGCGGGCGGACCGAGCTGCTGTCCACCGACATCGCCTCCTGGACGATCACGTTCGCGCAGACCGGCATCGAGTCGCCGATCGGGGAGCGGCTGCGCCGGGTGCGGCACCACCTGGACGGCGACGAGATGTTCCTCGCCAACTACGCCGACGTCCTCACCGACGCCCCGCTGCCGGAGATGATCGAGAACTTCGCCCGGCGCGACGCGGGTGCGTCGATGATGGTGGTGCCGCCCCAGTCCTCGTTCCACTGCGTGGACCTGGGCGAGGACGGCCTGGTGGGGGGCATCACCGCGGTGAGCGACATGCCGCTGTGGGAGAACGGCGGCTACTTCGTGCTCCGCCAGGAGGTCTTCGACCACATCCCGGAGAACGGGGACCTGGTCGCCGACGGATGCGCCCAACTGGCCAAGCACGGGCGGCTGGTGGCACATCAGCACCGCGGCTTCTGGAAGCCGACCGACACCGTGAAGGAACGGGCCGCGCTCGACGAGTCCTACACCCGGGGCGACCGTCCGTGGGCCGTGTGGGAACGGGACAACGCCGGGGTGAGCGCGTGATCCGCCTCGGCGCCGGGCGCCCGGACCGGATCGTCGCAGTGGGCGCGCACTGCGACGACATCGCCATCGGCGCCGGCGGCACACTGCTGACGCTGTGTCACGCACGGCCGGGCCTCCGCGTCGACGCGCTGGTCCTCTCCGGCGGCGGCAGCGAGCGCGAGCAGGAGGAGCAGGCCGCGCTCGCCGCCTTCTGCCCGGGGGCCGACCTGCGGCTCACCGTGCACAAGCTGCCGGACGGCCGGCTGCCCGTGCACTGGGACGAGGCCAAGGCCGCGGTCGAGGAACTGCGCGCGCAGACCGACCCGGATCTGATCCTGGCCCCGCGCACCGACGACGCCCACCAGGACCACCGCGGCCTGGCGCAGCTGATACCCACCGCGTTCCGCGACCACCTGGTCCTCGGCTACGAGATCGTCAAGTGGGACGGTGATCTCGGCCGGATGGCCGCGTACCAGCCGCTGTCGCCGGAGATCGCCGAAGAAAAGGTGCGGCTGCTGCAGGAGCACTACCCCTCGCAGCGCCACCGGCCCTGGTACGACCGGGAGGCCTTCCTCGGCCTTGCCCGGATCCGCGGCATCGAATGCCACGCGCGCTACGCCGAGGCGTTCGCCGTCACCAAACTCACGCTCAGTCTGGGAGATTGAACCTTGCGCGTACTACTGACCGGACACCAGGGCTATCTGGGCACCGTGATGGCCCCGGTCCTCACGGCCGCCGGGCACGAGGTCGTCGGCCTTGACGCCGGCCTGTTCGCCGGCTGCGTCCTCGGCCCGGCGCCCGCGGACCCGCAGGGGCACCGGGTGGACCTGCGCGACGTCACGGCCGAACACGTCGCCGGGGTGGACGCCGTGATCCACCTGGCCGCGCTGTCCAACGACCCGCTGGGATCGCTGGCGCCGGAGCTCACCTACGACATCAACCACCACGCGTCCGTGCGGCTCGCCCGACTGGCCCGCGACACCGGAGTACGGCGCTTCCTGTACGCGTCGACCTGCTCGGTGTACGGCGCCGCGGGCGGCGACGACCTGGTGACCGAGGACGCCCCGCTGCGCCCGGTGACGCCGTACGCGGAGTCCAAGGTGCGGGTGGAGGACGACCTGCACGCGCTGGCCGACGACGACTTCACCCCGGTGTTCATGCGCAACGCCACCGCCTTCGGCTACTCACCCCGGCTGCGCGCCGACATCGTGCTGAACAACCTGGTGGGCCACGCGCTCCTGTCCGGCGAGGTGCTGGTGCTCTCCGACGGCACCCCCTGGCGCCCGCTGGTGCACGCCGCCGACATCGCGCGGGCCTTCACGGCCGCGCTGACGGCGCCGCGCGAGGCGGTGCACGACCGCGCGTTCAACATCGGCAGCGAGACCAACAACGTCACGGTCGCCGAGATCGCCGAGCAGGTCGCCGAGGCGGTGCCCGGCTCCAAGGTGAGGATCACCGGGGAGAACGGGGCCGACCCGCGCTCCTACCGGGTGGACTTCTCCCGGTTCCGCGCCGCCATCCCCGGCTTCGACATCGAGTGGACGGTCAAGCGCGGCGCACTCGAACTCGCTGGCGCCTACCGGAAGTTCGGGCTGACCAAGGAGGACTTCGACCAGCGCTTCACCCGCCTCGCCGTGCTGCGCGCGGCCTCCGACGCCGGCACCGTCGACGACACCCTGCGGTGGCGCCGATGACCCATCCCGGCGAAGAGATGCACGCCCTGGTGGAGCGGATGTACCCGCTGTGCCGGAGCATCACCGGTGACGGTGTGCGCGCCACCCTGGAGATCGTCGGCGAGTACGTCCCGCTGCAGGTGCACGAGGTGCCGACCGGGACGCAGGTGCTCGACTGGACGGTGCCGCAGGAGTGGAACATCCGCGACGCGTACATCGCCGACAGCGCCGGGAACCGGCTCGTCGACTTCGCCGCGTCCAGTCTGCACGTGCTCGGCTACAGCGTGCCGGTGTCGGCGACCATGCCGCTGGCCGAGCTGCGCGGACACCTGCACACCCTGCCGGAACACCCGAACTGGGTTCCGTACCGCACGAGTTACTACAAACCGGAGTGGGGGTTCTGCCTGGCCCAGGAGACCCTGGACGCAATGCCGGACGGCGAGTACGAGGTGCGCATCGACTCCACACTCGCCGACGGACACCTCACCTACGCCGAGCACGTGGTCCCGGGACAGGTCCCCGACGAGGTGATCGTCTCCTGCCACGTCTGCCACCCGTCGCTCGCCAACGACAACCTGGCCGGCATCGCGGTGGCGACGTTCCTGGCCCGGGCGCTGGCGGAGGAAACGCCGTACTACACCTACCGGTTCATCTTCGCGCCCGGCACCATCGGGGCGATCACCTGGCTGGCCCGCAACGCGGAGCGGGTGGAACGGGTCAAGCACGGACTCGTGCTGGCCTGTGCCGGGGACCGGGGCCAGCTGACGTACAAGCAGAGCAGGCGCGGCGACGCGGAGATCGACCGGGTGATGCGGCACGTACTGGCCGCGTCCGAACGCCCGCACCAGGTCAACGAGTTCACTCCGTACGGCTACGACGAGCGGCAGTACTGCTCGCCCGGGTTCAACCTCGGCGTGGGCTCGCTCACCCGGACCCCGTACGCCGGTTACCCCGAGTACCACACCTCGGCGGACAACCTGGACTTCGTCTCCCCGGAGGCGATGGCGGACACCCTTGCCGTCTGCCGCGAGGCGTTCGCCCTGCTCGACCGCAACCGGAGCTACCTCAACCTCAGCCCCTACGGCGAACCACAGCTGGGCCGGCGCGGGTTGTACGACGCGCTCGGCGGCCGCAGCGACACCAAGCAGGCCCAGATGGCCATGCTCTGGGTGCTCAACCTCTCCGACGGCGAGCACAGTCTGCTGGACGTCGCCGAGCGGTCCGGGCTGCCGTTCGACACCGTCGCCGCCGCAGCCGACGCCCTGCGCGGCGCCGGGCTGATCAAGGCATGACGCCGATGACCACCGAGGAGGAGAAGACGACCAGACCGGCCGGATCCGCCAAGCGGGCCCTCGTCGGCCGGCTGTCCTGGGGGCTGGCCGACCAGGCGGCCTCCAGCATGTCCAACTTCGCGGTGGGCATCTACGTGGCCCGCTCGCTGGGGGTGACCGCGTTCGGCGTGTTCAGCCTCGCCTGGGTGACCTACGGCGTGGTGCTCAACATCTCCCGCGGCCTGGCCACCGACCCGCTCGTGGTGCGCTTCAGCGGTGTGCCGGACGCGTCCTGGCGCGGGGCGGTGGCCCGTTCGACGGGTACCGCCCTCGGCGTCGGCACCGCCATAGGTGCCCTGTGTCTGGCGGCCGGGCTCGGTCTCGGCGGTCGGCTGGGGCCCGCGTTCGCCTGCCTCGGCGTCATGATGCCGGGCCTGCTGCTGCAGGATGCCTGGCGGTTCGGGTTCTTCGCCGCGGGCAACGGGCGTAAGGCGTTCGTCAACGACGTCGTATGGGGTGTCGCGCTCGTCCCGGCCATGGTCGTCGCGGCCCAGGTGGGCAGCGTGGCCGCCTTTGTGCTCGCCTGGGGCGCGTCCGCCACCGTGGCCGCCGCGTACGGCTGCCTCCAGTCCGGCATCCGGCCCCGGATGGCCGAGGCGCGCGGCTGGCTTCGCGAACAGCGCGATCTCGGCTACCGGTACCTGGTCGAGAACGTCAGCCTCAGCGGCGCGAGCCAGCTGCGGGCGTACGGGCTCGGCGCGATCGTCGGGGTCGGCGCTGTGGGTGCGGTGCGGGGCGCCGAGCTTCTGATGGGCCCGTTCCTCGCCGTGCTGATGGGCCTGTCGCTGGTCACCGTCCCGGAGGCGGCACGCGTGCTGCGGCAGGCCCCGCACCGCCTCGGCCCGTTCTGCCTCCGGCTGGGCGGCGGGCAGGCCACCGCCGCGCTCCTGTGGGGCGGGGCCCTGCTGCTGATGCCGGACCCGCTCGGCGAACTCGTGCTCGGCGACGTCTGGCACTCCTCCTCGCAGCTCATCGCGGCGATCACCTTCAGCGTCGCGGGCGCCGGCCTCGGCACCGGCGCGGCGGCCGGGCTGCGCGCGCTCGGCGCGGCCCGGCGCAGCCTGCGCTGCCAGCTGTTCGCCTCCGCCTGCTACGTCGGCGGCGGGCTCGGCGGTGCGGCCGTGGCCGGCACGGTCGGCTCGGCCTGGGGTGTCGCCGCCGCGACCGTCAGTGGCTCGGCCGTGTGGTGGCTGCAACTGCGGTCGGCCCTGCGCGAGCGCCACCACAACTCCGTTCCCGAAGTGAGGACCTCATGACCGCCCACCCCAGGCTGAGCATCGGCCTGCCCGTGTACAACGGCGAGGAGTACCTCGCCGAGTCGCTCGACGCCCTGCTCGGGCAGACCTACGAGGACTTCGAGCTGGTCATCTCCGACAACGCCTCGACCGACGGGACCGAGGACATCTGCCGCAAATACGCCGCGCAGGACTCGCGCATCCGGTACATCCGGCTGCTCCGGAACGTCGGCGCCACGCCGAACCACAACTACGTCTTCACCCAGTGCCGCGGCGAGCTGTTCAAGTGGGCCTCGCACGACGACCTTTACGCCCGCGATCTGCTGCGGCGCTGTGTGGAGGCGCTGGACGAGCGGCCCGACGTGATCCTCGCCCACGCCGACCAGGCGGTCATCGACGGCGACGGCCAGCTGAAGGTGCCGTACGAGTACACGCTCGCCACCGGCTCGCCGCACGCGCCTGAGCGCTTCCGCAGCCTGCTGTTCGAGCCGGGCGGTGACGACTTCTACGGGGTGATGCGGGCCGACATGCTGCGCCGGGTGAAGCCGCTCGACAGCTACCACCACGCGGACCGCACGTTCGTCGCCGAGATCACCCTGCACGGGCGCTTCCACCAGGTGCCGGAGCTGCTGTACTTCCGCCGCGACCACCCCACCCGCGCCGAGCGGGCGAACCCGTCCAAGCGCGCCCGGTGCGTCAACCTCGACCCGCGCCGGGCAGGCCCGCTGCACCCGACGCCCCGGCTGCTCGCCGAGTACGTCTGGGGCTTCGCCGCGGCAGTCCGGCGGGCGCCGTTGTCCCCGGCCGACCGGCGCGCCTGCTACCGCCACATGGCCGCCTGGCTGACCAGCAGGGTACGGCCGGGCGCCGGCGAGCGGGTCGAGGACCGCGCCCCGGTCGACCCGGCCGCGCTCACCGTCTCCGTCGACGCCCTCGTCGCGGGCCGCGAGGGGCGGCGGGCATGAAGACGGCACCACGCGTGGGGTTGTTCGGCCTGCTCGGCTCCGGCAACCTCGGCAACGACGGCTCGCTGGAGGCCGTCCTCGGATACCTGCGCACCGAGCACCCGGACGCGGCCGTGGACGCCCTGTGCGGCGGACCCGAGGCCGTGACGACCCGGTTCGGGATCCCCGCCACGCGGCTGCACTGGAACCGCGCGGAGTACCGGACCGCGTCACGCGCGGGCGCGATCGCGTCGAAGGGCCTGGGCAAACTCGTCGACGTCTTCCGCACCGCCGCCTGGGTGCGCCGGCACGACGTGGTGATCGTGCCCGGCATGGGCGTCCTGGAGGCCACGCTGCCGCTGCGGCCGTGGGGCTTCCCGTACTCCCTCTTCCTGCTCTGCGCGAGCGGCCGGCTGCTCGGCACCCGGGTCGCGCTGGTCAGCGTCGGCGCCGCCGAGATCCGCAACCGGCCCACCCGGGCGCTGGTGCGCTGGTCGGCGCGACTGGCCAGGTACCGGTCGTACCGGGACGCCCAGTCCCGTGACGCGATGCGGGCGATGGGGGTGGACACCGCGCGCGACGAGGTCTACCCGGACCTCGCGTTCTCCCTGCCGACGCCGCAGTCGAGCGCGCCCTCGGGCTCGCCGGGCACGGTCTGCGTCGGCGTCATGGACTTCCACGGCGGCAACGACGACCGTGCCCGGGCCGAGGAGATCCACCGGCGCTACCTCGACGGGACGATCCTGTTCGTCCGCGCGCTGGTCGAGGAGGGCAGGCCGGTCCGGCTGCTCACCGGCGACCAATGCGATGCGCCGGTGGTCGACGCGATCCTCGACGCGGTGGACTCACCGCTGGTCACCGCCGCCGAGCCGGCCTCACTGGCCGACCTGATGAAGGAGATGGCGGCGGCCGACACCGTGGTCGCGGTCCGTTACCACAATCTGATCTGCGCGCTGAAGACCGGCACCCCGGTGCTCGCCCTCAGCTATGCGGCCAAGAGCGACGCGCTCATGGACCGGATGGGGCTCGGCGCGTACTGCCACCCGGCGCGCGAGGTCGACGCCGACCGGCTGCTCGAACAGTTCCGGACGCTGGAGAAGCGATCGGCTCAGCTGCGGCAGGTCCTCACCGAGCGGAACCTGGCCGCCGCACAGCAACTCGCCGACCAGTTCGCCGCCTTGACCGCGGCCCTGTTCCCGGCGGCCGACCACCACACCCTGCGGAAGGCTCCATGAAAGCGACCGAAGTCCCGGAGATCGCCGGCGCGTACCTGTTCGAGCCGACGCCGTACGCCGACGAACGCGGCTTCTTCTGCCGCACCTTCGACGCCGACGTGGTCCGCTCGGTGGGCCTCGATCCGGACGCCTTCGTCCAGGACAGCCTGTCCCGCTCCGTCCGGGGCGTGCTGCGCGGCCTGCACCTGCGCTCCGGCGCCGGCGAGGCCAAACTGGTGCGGTGCTCGTACGGGAGGGTCTTCGACGTCGTCGTGGACCTGCGCACGGACTCGCCGACCTACCTGGGCCGGGCCTTCTTCGAGCTGTCCGGCGAGACGCAGGCGACCCTGTACATCCCGGCGGGGTGCGCGCACGGCTTCCAGGCACTGACCGAAACCGCCGACACCTCGTACCGGATCGACCGCCCGCACGATCCGGCCGAGGACGTGACGATCGCCTTCGACGACCCGGAGCTCGCCATTCCCTGGCCGCTGCCGGTCACCTCGATGTCCCAGCGGGACCGGGAGGCGCCGAGCCTCGCCGAGGTCCTCAAGCAGAAGGAGAGTTGAGGCCGGCGTGGACACCGAAGAGACCGAAGAGCTCCTCCTGCCCCGGTCGCGGACGGCGAACGAGCGGCTGCACGCCATGATCCCCGGGGGCGCGCACACCTACGCCAAGGGCGACGACCAGTACCCCGAGAACCTGGCCCCGGTCATCAGCCACGGCCGCGGTGCCCACGTGTGGGACATCGACGGCAACCGCTACGTCGAGTACGGCTCCGGCCTGCGGTCGGTCAGCCTCGGCCACGCCCACCCACGCGTGATCGAGGCGGTGCGACGGGAACTCGACCGCGGCAGCAACTTCGTGCGGCCGTCCATCGTGGAGGTCGAAGCCGCGGAACGCTTCCTGGCCACGGTGCCGACCGCCGAGATGGTGAAGTTCGCGAAGAACGGCTCCGACGCCACCACCGCCGCGGTACGCCTCGCCCGCGCCGCCACCGGGCGCCCGCGGGTCGCCCTCTGCGCCGACCATCCGTTCTTCTCCGTCGACGACTGGTTCATCGGCACCACGCCGATGTCCGCCGGTGTCCCGGCGGCGACCACCGAGCTCACCGTGGCGTTCCCCTACGGGGACCTGGCCGCCACGGAGAAGCTGCTCACCCGGTACCAGGACGAGGTCGCCTGCCTGATCCTCGAACCCGCCACCCACACCGAGCCGCCGCCCGGGTACCTCGCCGGCCTGCGCGAACTGGCCGACCGGCACGGCTGCGTCCTGATCTTCGATGAGATGATCACCGGCTTCCGCTGGTCCGCGGCGGGCGCCCAGGGCCTGTACGGCGTCGTCCCCGACCTCTCCACGTTCGGCAAGGCGCTGGGCAACGGATTCGCCGTCTCCGCGCTGGCCGGGCGCCGCGATCTGATGGAGCGGGGCGGGCTGCGCCACTCCGGCGACCGGGTGTTCCTGCTGTCCACCACGCACGGTGCGGAAACGCACTCCCTGGCAGCCGCGATGGCCGTGCTCACCACCTACGTCGAAGAGGGCGTCACCGCGCGGCTGCACACCCTCGGCGAGCGGCTGGCCGCCGGTGTCCGCGACGCCGCGGCCGGCATGGGCGTCGGCGACCACATCGTCGTCCGGGGCCGGGCCAGCAACCTGGTCTTCGCCACCCTCGACGAGAACCGGCAGCCGTCGCAGCAGTACCGCACCCTCTTCCTGCGCCGGCTCCTCGCAGGCGGGGTGCTGGCCCCGTCGTTCGTGGTGAGCAGCGCGCTCGACGACGCCGACATCGACCACACCGTCGACGTGGTGGCCCAGGCTTGTGCGGTGTACCGGACGGCACTGGACGCCGGTGACCCCACCCCCTGGCTGGCCGGACGACCGGTGAAGCCCGTATTCCGCCGCTCGGCGTGACACGACGTCAGCGACGCGCCCGCCGGCCGTCGTCGACCGTCCGGTCGACCAGCCGGTCAGCCGTCCGGTCGACCAGCCACGCGGTCGCCGGTACCACCGCCAGCGCGGTGCACCAGCCGCCGAGGACGTCGGTCGGGTAGTGCGCGCCCAGGGCGACCTGCGCCCAGCCCATGGCGGCGCCGGCAACCAGCGCCGCGGCGAGCACGAGTGACGTGCCGGCCGTCCCGCCGAGGCCGAGCCGGCCGGTCGCGAGCAGCGCCACCACGAGGGCGAGCGCGGTGAGGAAGGCGGTGTGCCCGCTCGGGTAGGACAGGTTTCCGTCGTGAATGGTGCGTCCCACAAGGGACTTGAGCAGCGTCGCCGTCCCGACGGCCATGCCGGCGCCGGCAACGACGAGCACCGCCGCGCGCGGACGGCGAAGCAGCAGGCAGCCCGTCACGATGGGCACGACCAGCATCGCCGCTCCCACGGGCTCCCCCAGGAAGTCCATGGCCAGAGCGACGTGCCGCCACGGCGGCCCCACACCGTCCACCGACGCCGAGATCCGCGCGTCCATCGTGCCGGGCTTGCCGTCGCCGGCATACAGGACCCCGAGCACGACGACCATCAGCGTGGCGAGGGCCGCAATCGGCCCGAGCCACACGCGCAGCGACGGGGGCAGCACCACGGGCGCCGGCCGGCCGGTCACACGCCCACCGCGTCCGGTCGGCCTGCGGTAGCCTGCCGTGGCCGGTAGACGCTGTTCCGGATCTTGGCTTCGCGAGGCCGGGTGAGCGTGCGGCCCTTCATCCGACCGGCGGCCAGCCATGCATCAGCGCCTTCCTGTTTCCCCTGCTCCAGGGCCTCTTGAGGACTGCCCGGCCTGCTTTCGGTGACCAGCGAGAGCCCGCACTTCACCGCCGAACCCGACCGCCCCCCCCAACGGGTCCGACTTGGCCCGCGCGGGAGCCATCAGCCTGCTCACCACCGTAACCAACAATGCGGTCGCGGCACATCGCCGTTGGAAATTCCACGTGCCCACACTCGATCACACAGCAGCCTGCCGCAGGCGCTGCCCGATCCGACGCGGCTCCGAATCCGCCGCCGCGCCTTGCGGTACGTGCCCGACACCCCGAGCCTGTGGGCCGCGTACACCCATACAGGCATCTGAGCGGCCGAGACGCAGGGAGCCTTTGTGGCACGGGGGCGCGGCGTCAGCCTGGGGGAGGTCACCCCGCGTAGCGGGTGGCGAGGGTGCGTACCGTCTCGGCGATGCGGTCGCGGAGTTCGGCCGGCGCGAGGACCTCGACGTCGCTGCCCAGCCGCAGGAACTCCCGGTGGGCGTGGTCGACCGACTCGATGGGCACCCGGGTCTCCGTCCATCCGTCACCCGCGGGTGGCACGCCGAGGCGGCGGGCGCCCACCGGGGTGAGCCGTACCAGAGCCTCCCCGGTGTGCAGCCGGGCCCGGAAATCGGCCAGGTAGCCGTTCCAGTGCGTGGTCAGGTCGAACCCCGCCGGGATGGCGAACTGCTCTTCCAGCGGGCGGAGTCCGATGATCTGGTCGACCCGGTAGGTGCGGGTTCCGGACGGCCCGCCGGCGACCAGGTACCAGCGGCCGGCCTTGAGGACGAGCCCGTACGGCTCCACCCGCCGCTCGATCTCCTCCGGCGCCCGCCAGCGCCGGTACCGCAGGACCACCGCCCGCTGCTCCCACACCGCGGCGGCGACCGCGGCCAGGTGAGGCGTACGGTCGGCGTCGCCGTACCAGCTGGGGGCGTCGAGCAGGAAGCGTTCCTGGATCCGCCCGGCGTGCTCGCGCAGCTCCGCCGGGAGGGCGGCCCGCAGCTTGAGCCGGGCGGTGGCGAGGGCCTCGCCGAGGCCGAGCTCGGCGGCGGCGCCGGGGAGTGCGGCAAGGAACGCGGCCTGGGCCTCGTCCGCGGTCAGTCCGGTGAGACGGGTCCGGTAGCCGTCGACCAGCCGGTAGCCGCCCGCGTGTCCGGCCTCGCCGTACAGCGGGATGCCGGCGCCGGCGAGCGCCTCGACGTCCCGGTAGACCGTCCGGACGGAGACCTCCAGTTCCTCGGCCAGCTGCCGGGCCGTCATCCGGCCCCGGTTCTGGAGCAGCAGAAGGAGGGTGACCAGTCGGCTCGCACGCATGGCGCCCAGTATCCACTGACACTGGATGTCAGTGGAGCGTCCCTAACCTGCGGCGCATGGACGACTTCGACTTCCTGCACGGCTCCTGGGACGTGGCCAACCGCCGTCTCACCACGCCGCTCGGCCCCGGCCCCGGCACCTGGGCGGAGTTCCCCGGTCATGCGGTGGTCCGGCCGCTGTTCGGCGGTGCCGGCAACATCGACGAGATCACCTTCCCCACCCTCGGCCGCCAGGGCATGACCCTGCGCCTGTTCGACCGGGAGACGCAGCGCTGGTCGATCCACTGGGCCGACAGCCGGACGGGCCGGCTGGACCCCCCGGTGACCGGCGGCTTCACGGGCGACCGCGGTGACTTCCACGGCGAGGACACCTACGACGGCCGCCCGATCCGGGTGCACTTCACCTGGTACCGCCTCGGCCCGGACACCGCCCGCTGGGAGCAGGAGTTCTCCGCCGACGGCGGCAGTACCTGGGAGCACAACTGGACCATGGACCTCACCCGCACCAGGGGGGCCGACGCATGACGGTCGTCGAACTGCGGCAGTACACCCTGCATCCGGGGGGCCGGGAGACGCTGATCGAGCTGTTCGAGCGCGAGTTCGTGACCGGTCAGCAGGCGGCAGGCATCACCGTCGGCGGCCGTTTCCGAGACCTGGACGACCCGGACCGTTTCGTCTGGCTGCGCGCCTTCCCCGACATGGTGCACCGCCGGCGCGCGCTGGAGGCGTTCTACACCGGCCCGGTCTGGCGGAAGTACCGCGACACGGCCAATGCCACCATGGTGGACAGCGACGACGTCCTGCTGCTGCGGGGCCCGGGGTTCGCGCCGGAGCCGGGCACCCGCGAGGTGGTGGCGACGGTCTGCCGGCCGTCCGACGCGGCTGCCTTCGACGCGTACGCCGCCCGGCACCTGGGCCCGTCCCATGCGCTGCACCGCACCGAGCACGCCGAGAACGACTATCCCCTCCTGCCCGTCCGCACCGGGGAGGACGTCCGGGTCTGGTTCGGCCCGGCCGGGCCACCACCCTGGCCGGTACGGACGCTTCGGCTGGAACCCGTGACGACGTAGCGGGGCGTCGGCTCGCAAGCGCTCGGCACAGGGGCCGTACCCGGGGGGCGATGTCGACGGTGTTGCGACCCAGCGAGTAGGCGAGCACTCGCGCATGAGCCGGCCGGCTGGTGGTCCGGGGCGCCCGGAGGCCGGCCGCTGGTCAGTGCCGATCGCGTGCGTCGCGGACGTGGGTACACTGCTGAACCCCCCTGCCCAGCGGGCCTCCGATCCAGTCCCGCCCCCTGACAACAGCAGCCGGAGCGACCGCTTGACCAGCCGAGTTCTTCTCGTCTCCCCCGCCATGAGCGCGTCGCTGCGGCAGACGCGGTTCGACGACGGCGGCTCGCTCGACGACGGCGGCGCGGCGCGGGCCCGGGCGGCGGCCGGGTCGCTGCCCGCCGCGGGGCGTGTGTCCGTCTCCCCCAGCACGCGCTGCCGGGAGACGGCCACGGCGCTGGGCCTCGACGGGGTGCCGGTGCCGGAGCTGGCGGGGCTCGACGTGGGCCGCTGGCGGGGCCGCACCCTTCAGGAGGTGGGGGCGGCCGAGCCGGAGGCGGTGGGCCGCTGGCTCACCGACCCCGGCTGCGCACCGCATGGGGGTGAGTCCGTGCAGGACCTGTGCGCAAGGGTCGCGCGGTGGCTGGCCGACGCGCAGGCCGTGGAGGAGCGTGCGGTCGCCGTCGTCGAGCCGGAGGTGGTGCGGGCGGCCGTCGTCGACGCGCTGGGGATGTCCGCCACGGTGTTCTGGCGCCTCGACGTGCCGCCGCTGAGCGTGACCGAACTCAGTGGCCGGGCCGGGCGCTGGAACCTGCGGCTGGGGCGTCCGCCTGCCGCTCCGGACGCCGATTAGGCGCCGCCGGCCGGCGGTTCACGCTGCCGAGTCCCGGTGACGGCGCAGCAGGGCCGTTATCGCGCAGCGCAGGCAGGTGCCGTCGGCGCTCGGCTCCGTGGCTTCGCGGTCGGGGCATGTCGGCGGCGCCGGGTGGGACCGTCCCCGGCAGCCGTCCCCGGAGGCCGCTATCAGGGTTTCCAAGTCGTGCAGGAGCTGCTCGGTGCGCTTGGCCTGCTGGGCGAGTACCCGCACGCGGGCGCTCTGGCCGCCTGTCTGCCGTCGGCTGGCAACCAGTTGCTCGTATTCCCGCAGGGTGAGGGCGACCGCGTCGCGGCCACCGAAGGTGATGTGGCGGGGCTGTGGGGCTCTGGCCACTCGGTTCCTCCACTCCTCACCGAGGTGATCCGCGGCCGGTCCGCCGGATTCCGTGCCCTGCCGGTGGTCCCGTGCGCGTCGGTGTCCGGAGAACGCCGGAGGGCCCCCGGATGGTTCCGAAGGGCCCTCTGTTGTCCGGAAGGGGTCAGTGCGCGGCCGGAACCGCTCGCCCGCTCCCGGCCGTCGCCGGCTCGGGCTTCAGCAGGCGCTCGGCCAGCTCGCCGAAGAGGAGGCCGAATCCACCCCACAGAGTGGTCTGGATCGCCAGTGCCGAGAGCCGGAACCGCCACAGGAGGGTGGCCGGGAAGCCCTTGGGCACCTCGTTGACGACGGGCAGGAACTGGTAGGCCAGCCCGATCACGACGGCGAACGCGGCCACCGCGACGACCGTCGCCCACCAGGTGCCCAGGCGGGGAGCCAGGCGCTTGCCCAGGAGAGTGGCGGCGATCGCCAGCAGGACGCTGAGCAGCATCATCAGGAAGTACAGCGTGGTCCGCTTGCCGATGGTGTCGGCGTTGCCCACCGACGGCGGGTTGGCCGGGTACTTCAGGAACGGCACGACGTACACGGCGAGCAGGGCGCAGCCCGACAGCAGCAGTGCCGTGGCGCGCGGGCTGAAGCGGCCCACGCGGCCCAGGGCGAAGCAGAAGGCGAGCGCGGCGATGCCGCCGAAGGCGACGCCGTAGACGAGGACTCCCGTGGCGAGGCCGGCGGTGGACTGCAGGGAACGGGAGACGACCTCCATCTCGTGTTCATGGGAGTGGGCTTCCTCGAAGCTGATCGCCTTGTCGACGCTCGGCTCACCGAGGACGTACGCCACGACGAGGGCGAGCACGCCGGCCGCCAGGCCGGCGAGCATGCCCCGTACGAGGAGGTTCCGTACCGTTGCGGAGTTCATGGGTGTGCGGTGTCCCCTTGCCTCAGTGGCAGGGGAAACCGAGCAGGTGGCGGGCGTCGTGCACCCACTCGTGGACGTCGGTGCCGTTGAGCACGGAGGTGGCGCCCTGCTCGGCGCCGACGAAGTAGAGCAGGATCAGCATCAGGATGCCGAAGAAGACCGCCCAGGGAGCAATCGCCTTCAGCGGCAGCGTGGCGGGAACGACGGGGGTGGTGGCTGTCGGCTGGGCGACGGTCTGCGCCATGGCAGAACCTCCTCTGGGAGTTCGCGTCCCATCTCGGTGGTGCACAGGACGACGGCCACGGGTCTGACTCACGGGATGCCGCGGGGGCGTCTCGCATACAGTGGCGCGACCGTGCCGGATTCCCACCGGCTTCCGTCTCGCCGTCGTCGATATCGGACCGACCGTACCGCGTGTCGCGCGCACGGCCAAGACCGCCTCCGGCCGCCGTGATCTTTCCCTCTCACCAGGCGTGACGGTGCGAGGCCGGTGGGACGGCGGCGCGGGCGGGGTCCAACCCGACGGTCGCGGGCCGAAGTTGTGCGCGGAGTGCGCGTCGGCAGCTCGCCCCGCACGGTGGCGTCCTGCGCCGGCTCGGTGCCGAACCGGACCCCCGGGTCAACGGGGATCCGCACGGCGCCGCGGCGGTGTGAAGGTGTACAGGTCGAGGATGTCCGGCTGGGGAGCGACGCCCGGGCCGCCCGCCCGCACCCAGGTCACGATGTCCTCGGTCGCGTCCGGATCGTTGACGAGTCCGAGCCAGACCGGCCGCGCACCGGCGGCCCGGCCCGCCGTGGACGGCTGTACGACGATGACGTTGGCCTGGTCGCACACGTCGAGGCAGTCGGAGATCCGCACCGGCATCTCCGCCCTCAGCCGTGCGGTCTGCGCCATGTGATCGACCCCGGGCACCTTGGGACTGCCGCAGCAGCAGTCCCGGCACACGACGACCCGGCACGGTGCTGCCGCGCTTCCCGTCACAGCGCCGCCGGACGCCTCTCGCGTCGGCCTCTCGGACACGCCCATGCCACTCCCCTCCCGGGGAGATCCGCCCCGGAGTGCGTCGAGGAGGCGACCGCGTGAGTCTCTGGCTCCCGGGTCGTCGCCCGCCCGGCCTGCCCCCCCCGGGGGGAGGCCTGCCGGAACTCGCTCACCGGTCACAGTGGCGGGACCGCGCCGGATTCACACCGGCTTCCTCGGACCGCCGTCGCCCTATGTCGCCGGTCATCATGCCATCACCGGGCGGAGCGCCGCGTGTGCCGTCACCGCCCGCGCCCTTCGAGGCGCGGTGGGGGCAAGCGACTGGGCTACCGCTGCACGCTGCCCGCGGGGCGCCGGCCGGCCCGGTGGCCCGTGCGGCGTATGTGGGGGATCAGGGCCGGGACTTCGGCGCGGTAGGCGTCGTAGGCGGCGCCGAACTGCCGGGCCATCAGGCCGTCCTCGGTCCTGACCCGGTGCAGCAGCCAGGGGACGGCGACCACCAGGAACGCCACCCAGACGCCGAAACCGCAGGCCAGCATGGAACCGGTGACCAAGCCGAGCAGCCCGGTGTAGATGGGGTGCCGGACCAGCCGGTAGGGCCCGTCCGTCCGGAGCTCGTGGTGCTCCCGGACCGTCGGCACACTGGCCCACATCGTGCCCAGCACCCAGCGGGCCCACAGCAGCAGGGCGGTCGAGGCGACGGCGAGCAGGACGCCCAGGAGCGCCGGCGCCGGCTGCCAGTACTGCAGCCGGCGCCAGAAGCCCTCGGAGCGCCCGACCAGGGTGAAGAAGACGGCGACGCCCGCGCTCAGCAGCAGCCGGCGCGGCAGTGTGCGGCGCAGTCCGCGCACCCAGCCGCGCAGTCCGGACCGGCTCTTCACACCGAAGTAGACAGCGCCCGCGACCCAGGCCGCGACGAAGACGAGGACGCAGACGTCGATGGTCAGGACAAGTGCCGAGTGAAGAGAACCCATGTCTCAAGAGTGCTCCGCGCACCCAGCCGATCACCACCACCCACGGGTCGATGGAGAAGCCCCCGACCGGGATCCACCGGTCTCCACCGTCCTCCATCCACGGATGGAGAACGCGGAGGCAACGCCCGCGGGAGAGACGGAAGTTCGGGCGTGTCCCGGGTGGGACGCTGCTAGCCTGCGCGCAGGTGCTCGGGCGGGACAGGGGAGGAGCTGAACGCCGTGGTCCATGCGTTCGCCGTGTACCGGGACGCCATGCGCGAGGCGTGGGGAGACTGGTGGCTGGCCTGGCCCCTGCTGCAGAAGATCGCCGTGGGGGACGTCCTGCACGACTCGCGGGGGTCCGTCCGCGCGGCCGGGACACTGGCCGACCGCGCGATCACCTTCGACACGACGGCACCCGAGGCCCGCGGCGCGTTCGTGCACGACGCCGGCGGCGGGATCGAGGTCCGCTTCAAGGCCTCCGGCACCACGGACCCGCTGTTCACGGCCCTCGTCGACGCGGACGCCGGAGTCCTGCTGCGGTTCGCCCGGCAGCGGGCCGCGCTGGTGGCGTACCAGGGCCTGGCCGCAAGCGGCCTGACGGACACCCGTGCCCTGGCCGGCACACTCGTCCGCCGCTACTGGCAGGGCCGGTGGGAGGCCGGGCTGCTCGCCGTGACCGAGGTGGTCCGGGCCGACGCCGCCGCCGTGCTGGTGGCCGCCGAGGCGGGCGCCTCGGCCGAGCTGCGCCTCGCCACGTCCTTCGGCACCGGGCCGCTGCAACTGCTCGACCTGGCGGGCTCGGCGCGGCTCGCCGGCAGCAGACACCTGGGCTTCCAGTGGATCGGCGAGGCCCTCACGCCGCTCTTCCGGGTGGTACGGCTGCGCGGCACCTGGCTCGGCGGGGTGCGCGAGGAGTACGGGCCCGTGCAGCCGGGACGCGGCCTCGACGCCGAGCCGGTACCGCCCCTGCTGCTGGAGCAGGCCTCCGACGACCCGGCGGCCGTGCTCGAGGCCCCGCCCCAGCCGGCCGACGAATCCGAGACCGAGACCGAGCCGGCCGAGGACGCGTGACCGGCCCCGCCCCGCTCTCCGTCCGGCGCGCCGCCACGCGGCTGCACGCCGTCGCCGGGCTGGAGGAGGAACTGCGCCAGTGGCAGGTCGCCAGCCGCGCCGGCGGCCCGCTGGAGAAGCACCACAGCCAGCTGGAAGCGGTGCTCGCGCTGCTCGACGTGGGCGTGGCCGACGTACGGGCGCGGCTCGCGGACGGGCGCGGCGCCGAAGTGCCCGGCCGGGTCCTGGACCTGCACCATGTGTGGGACTACTACCGCACCCGGTTCCTGCTGCGCCGCGTCCGTGACTACCGCCGCTTCCTGGACGTCGCCGACGAGTTGGCGTGGGAGTGCTACG
This sequence comes from Streptomyces sp. NPDC037288, assembly GCF_055603265.1. NCBI lineage: Bacteria > Bacillati > Actinomycetota > Actinomycetes > Kitasatosporales > Streptomycetaceae > Streptomyces > Streptomyces sp. NPDC037288. The sequence goes on along the minus strand of NZ_JBVJVY010000010.1, from coordinate 133,052 downwards.
GCCCGGTCCTCAGGCTCGCCGGTGCCCGCGCCAAGGAGCCCCCACTGGTCGGTTTCAGCCGGGCGGCGGCGCCGCGCGCCCACCGCCGGGGCAGCGCCTACCACGATCTGCTGCCCCGTGGTGGCATCCACACCCGCGAGGGCCGCGAGGCCGCCGCGCGGCTGCCGTTCCCGGTCATCGACGTGCCCTGGTCCTTCGGCTCCCATCTGCCCGCCCTCCTGACGGTGGCGCACGAGGCCGCGCACCACATCGACGACGACCGCGGCCTCGGCGACGAGATCCGCCGGCGGGTCACGACGGCCGGTCTGCCCCCGGGGCGTGCCGTCCCCTGGGAGCGGTGGTCGGGCGAGGTGTTCGCCGATGTGTGCGCCGCCGTGCTGTGCGGGCCCGCCTACGCCGCCGTACTCGCCGAACTGCTCGACACCGGGGACGACGTGGACGAGCGGGACTTCGACGGCGCGCATCCGCCGCCCGGGGCCCGGCTGCGGCTGGCCGGTGCCGCCGCCCGGCTGGCCGGACACCCGGGCGCACCGGACAACAGCGGCGACGGTGACGGCGACGAGGCCCATGTCGTGGCGGGGGCACTGGTGCGGGGCGGCTGGTCCGGGCTGGACGGGCTGTCGCTCACCGACCTGCTCTCGGCCGGAGGTCCGCCCGGCCGTGCGGACGTACCCGAGGGGGCGCGGCGGCTGCTGGCGGGCGGCCCGTCCCGGTGCTCCACGGCGTCCGGGGTGCTGGCCGCGGCGGCACTCGCCTTCCAGCGCGACCCGGCCGCGTACGACCGGCAGGGCGTCGGCGAGCGGGCCGTGGCCGAGGTGCTGCGGCTGCGGTCCGCCGGCACGAGGGCGGCGCCCTCCGCGGGCCCGCCGGACGCCGGCCGCCGTTTCGCGCACACGGAGGCCGGGCGGGCGGTGCTGGCCGCGCTGGACGCCGGGCCGGATCCGGGCCGAGCGGATCTCTGGTGAGCGCCTGGTGCGGGCGGCCGTCCAGGGGGTTGCGCCGCAAACCCCCGGCCTCTGTCCACCCACCACCCGACTCACGTGGACTGCCGGAGAGTTGACCGGCCGGGAGCTACCCTGGCCATGGCGCACTGACCGGACGGGGGACGGTACATGGGCATGCAGTGGACGCCGGCGGTCCTCCACCGGCCGCGGCACGGACGGGTGCAGTGCGTGCTGTGCCCCTTCCGCTGTTCGCTGAAGGACGGCGAGGCGGGTCTGTGCGGGGTGCGCCGCCGGTCCGGGGACGGGCTGGAGACCGCGACCTTCGCGTCGTCGGTGCGGCACTGGGACACCGTCGAACGCAAACCGCTGTACCACTACCGGCCGGGCACGCCCTGTCTGACCCTGGCCGCGCCGGGCTGCACCTTCGCGTGCGACTACTGCATCAACCACCGTATGTCCCAGTACGGCCGGGTGGACTCCGTCCGCTGGGACGCCGAACCGGTGGACCCGGCCGAGGTGACCGGCGAGGCCGCACAGCGCTCGGGCTGCGTCGCGATCTCCTACACCGAGCCCTCGCTGGCCATCGAACTCACCGCCGCGCTCGCGGAGTCGGGCCGCCCGCTCGGTGTGGACGTGGTCTGGAAGAGCAACGGCTTCCTCACCGCCGAGGCCGTCGAGCTCGCGGCACGCCATGTCACCGCCGTCAACATCGACGTGAAGACCCTCGACGAACGCGACCACCGCGAACTGACCGGCGCCCGGCCCGGTCCCGTGCTCGACGCGCTCACCGGCCTGCGGGAACGGGGTGTCTGGGTGGAGGTGTCGACCCCGCTGATCCCCGGACTCACCGCCGGCCCCGGCACCCTGCGCCCGATCGCCCGGGCGCTGGCCGCGCTGGACCCCGCGATCCCCTGGCATCTCATCCGGGCCACCCCCGCCCACCGCCGCACCGGCCACGCGCCCACACCGGTGGCCGACCTCGAGGCCGGGGTACGGATCGGGCACGAGGAGGGGCTGCGGTATGTGTACGTAGAGCGGGCCCTGGGCGCCGACGGGCGGGCCACCCGGTGCCCGCGGTGCCGTACCACCGTGGTGGCACGGGACATCTGGGCCCTGGGCGGGAACGTTCTCGAAGACGGCAGGTGCCCGCGGTGCGGCGCCGAAGTGGAAGGACGATGGTGACACCATGGCCGAATACCGGATGGTCGAGCACATCCCCGACCTGATCCAGCCCGAGGAGTACGAGCAGCATCCCCAAGGGCGCCTGGTGCGGATCAGCATCCGCGTCGACGGCGGGGGCGTCCAGGTGCTCGGCGACGCCTTCCGGCCCGAGGTGCTGGAGCAGCTGCTTCAGACGCTGGGACCGGACGCGATCGAGCAGATGCTCTGCGGCTGACCGCGCGGCACCCCGGGCGGGCGGAGACCCGTCTCACTCGTCCGACAGCAGCGCCGTCAGTGCCGCCCGCAGCTCCTCCGGTGACGGCTCCGGTGGCAGTACCTGGCGGTGCCGGCCGGGCTCGCGCCAGGGGATGTGCGGGTAGTGCACGCGCAGTTCGCGCAGTCCCGGTCGCGGTGCGGGCCGCAGGTAGGGGTGCGACAGCAGCACCATCCGGGGCGGCCCGGACATGTCGGCGGTGAGCCGGGCGGCCACCACCTCGGCCTCCCGGAGCGCCGTCGGCGCGTCACCCGCCGTCAGCGGGCCGGCGGCCCACACCTGCACCAGGTCCTCCGGGCCCTGCAGGATCCGCGACCGCCACGGCTCGCCGAGCGGCACCAGAGCGCAGGGCCGCCCCAGTCTGAGCACGGTGGCGGCCATCAGATGAGCCGCGAGCCGCAGCACGGAACCGACCTTGCCGTGGGTGGCGGGCGTGTCGTCCAGCACCAGGACCAGGCCGTGCGGGTCGCGCGGCAGCCGGCCGCTGCTGGTGCGGTACAGCAGCTCGTCGCGGGCGTGCCGGGCCCTGAGCAGCTCGGTGGGCAGGGCGAGTTGGGTGGGCAGCAGCCGGTTGGCGGGGCCGTGCCGGGCCAGCCCGGAGCGGCCGGTGCCGCCCGCGCCGCCCATGGCGAGGCCGGTGTCGCCGTCCAGCAGCCTCAGGCCCAGCAGGGCGCGCTGCGCGGGTCCGGGCGGGGTGAGGGAGAGCGGGAACCGGCGCATCCGGGCCGGCAGGGTGGGGTCGGCTGCCACCGCCTCGGGGCCGAGGATGCGCAGCAGCGCGACCAGCCGGTCGTCCACGGTGCCCAGCGCCGCGGTCAGTTCGGTGAGGGTCGGTGCGGATCTGCGGGCGGGGATGGAGGAGCCGGTCAGCGCCCGGCCCAGGGCCTGGGCGAGATCGGCCGGGGTGACCTCGGGCGGGGCCAGATACGCCGGGACGGCGGGCAGGTCCGCCACCAGCAGCAGCGCCAGTCCCGCCAACGCGGGCCCCGGCCAGCCCAGTTCGCGCAGCGCGTGCAGGCCGCGGTGGTCGGCCAGGGTGCGCAGCCGGGGCGGGGTGGTGCCGTGCAGCAGCGCCAGTACGTCCGCCAGCAGGTCCAGCGGCACCCCGAACCCGTGGACGGCCGCGAGCACGGCGAGCCGTACCAGTTCCTCCTGGCCGTTGGGCGGGACCGGGGTGGCGGCGGTGCGCGGGCCGCCGGTGAACAGCTCCCACTGGACGGCGGCACCGGAGTTGTAGGTGGCCGCGAGCTGGTCGCCGACCGGTGACCAGCGCAGCGTCCACAGGTGCCCGCCGACCCCGTCCGGTGGCACGAGCAGCCGGACCCGGCGCGCCTCCTGCGCGTCCCAGACCTCGGCCACGGAGTCCTGGCCGGCGGACGCGAACGCCAGCAGCCGGGAGTCGGCGCACCAGGACAGCGCCGGCGCCCAGTCCCGGCCGCCGGCCTCACCGAACGTCTGCCGCCGCTGCCAGGTGCCGGTGTCCCAGACCACGACCGGGCCGCCGGCGCTGCCCGGGGTGGCGGCCAGCCGGCTGCCGTCCGGGGACCAGGCCACCTGGCACACCATGGCCTGTGGGTCGGGCCAGTCGAGCACCCGCACGCGGCGGCACCGGCCGGTGGGAGCGGCGCTCCAGACGATCACCCGGCCGCGGGTGCCGGCCGCGAGCAGCCGGCCGTCCGGGGACCAGGCGGGCCGGCGCACCCCGTCCTCCACGGGCAGCCGCTGCGGCCCGCCGCCGTCCTGGGCCAGGTCGTGCACCAGCAACTGCCGGGGGGCGGCACCGGGTTCGGGCGCCGCCCAGCGCAGCGGGCGCAGCGGATCGGCGGTGACCGCCTGACCTGCCGCGCGTTCGGCGAGCACCCCGCCGTCGCCCGGGTCCACCAGCCGGTTGACGCCCTGCTCGTAATGGGATGCCAGGACCAGGACCGGGCGGTCGCCGGCCAGGCAGGCGGCGTCGTACCAGCCGTGCGGGAAGCTCCGCACCGGCACCTCGCCGCGCGGGCGGGTCGCGTCGGCGGGGTACTCGAGGATGCGGCCCGGCCCGGCCTCGCACCAGTGCCGGGCGCCGTCCGGCGACCACACGAGGGCGGGGGCGACACAGCCCAGCCCGGCCTCCGGCAGGCGCAGCGCGCGCAGCACGCCCGGTGGCCGCTCCCCGGTGCGGGTGTGGACCTTGCCGACGGTGACACCCATCGCGTTGGCCCAGCGGCGCAGCGCGGCCGGGTCCCGGCGCCGGTGCGGGCGCGGCACCGCACCGGACGGCTCCCACACCGCGATGGTGTCCGTGTCGAGCCGGGCGGCGAACAGTCCGCTCGCCGACAGGCTCAGGTCGCCAGGGCCGGTGACCCGGCCGGGCAGCTGCCCGAGGATGTCCAGGCGCGGGCCGAGGACGCACAGCCCGTCCAGCTCGGAACCGGCGATCAGCACGGAGCCGTCGTGGCTGAACGTCAGCGCGTTCATGCGGTACGGCACGAACTCGCGGCGCAGTTCCCGGCCGGAGGCCGGGTCCAGGAGCCGTAGCCCCGCGTAGTCCTCGACGGCGATCGGCCGCCCCTCCGGGGAGCACGCCACGCGGCGCAGGCCCTCGAAGAGCCCGCCGAGCGTGCCCGTCATGGTGCCGCCGTGCGGTTCCCACAGCTGCGCGGACGTCGCCGTGGCCACGCACAGGGTGTCCTGCCGGCCCGGGACCCAGCACACCTCCACCACCGGGTCGACCCCGCGCAGCCGGGTCGCGGTGCCTTCGGCCCGGTACAGCAGCAGGACGTCGCCGGTGCGCAGGCCCGCCGCGAGCAGCCGGGCGTCGGGCGACAGGGCCAGGGCGGTGATCTCGCCCTCGGTGTGGAGCAGCGCGGGCAGCTCCACGGGTTCCCCGGTGTCGGCGTCGAGGAGGACCAGCCGGCCCGCGACCAGCAGGAACAGCCGGTCGCCGTCGGGGGTCCACACCGCCGCGTCGGTGCCGGGGTGCGGGTCCGTGCCGAGCGGTGGACCGGGCCAGGGCAGCCGCCATACGACGCGGCCCTCGTCGTCGTAGCGCACCACCGTGCCGCCGTGCACCACGACCAGTCCGGTGCCGTCCGGCGACAGGCACAGGCCGCGGGCGTCGGCCGCCGGCACGGTGAGGATGTGCTGGGCGCTCCAGGCGCCGGCCGGCGGTGTGCTCACAGGCCCTCGCCCAGCTCGGCCGCGGCCCGCTCGTACATCTGGGCGGCGCGCTGGAAGTGACCGGCCCGCTCCAGCAGTTCGGCGGCCTTGCGGTACTCACCGCGCAGGGAGTGCTCCATGGCGACCTGGTTCAGCCGCCGCCGTTCGGCCTCCGGGGTGTGCGCCGCGGCCGGTGCGGCGGGCTCCGGTTCGGGCATCACCGAGGCCAGCCGGTCCAGGAGCTCCCGGGCGGGCTCGGACAGTCCGGTGGCGAAGGCGGGCGGCGCGGGCATCCACAGCTGCCAGGCGGGTCGTACGTCGGCCAGGCGCAGCTGCCAGGCGCCGTCGCGGCACAGCACCGTGATGACGTCCGGGCCGAGGCCGAGGACCTCGTCGCGTGCGGTGTCCGGCAGCGGCGGGTTGAGGACGCAGCCGCTCTCCAGGTACAGGGCGCCGGGACCGGTCTGGTGGACGGGTACGCCGAAGGGCAGGGCCTGGCACAGTCCGGGCGGCTCGGTCACCAGGTGGCGGCCGGGTCCGAAGGCGACCACGGCGGTCTCGTGCAGCGGCCGGGTGCGCAGGAAGCGGCGCAGCGCGTCGAGTTCGCCGTCCGCGACCAGTACGGCGTCGACCCGGTGCGGGGCGCGTGCGCTGGCCACCAGGCGGACCGGCAGCGGCGGCCCGAGGAGGGGCACGGGCACCGGGGTGCGCACGGGTGCGGTGGCGGCCGGCACCGGGTGCGCGTCGAGGAGTTCACCCGCGGCGGCCTCCCCCAGTGGCCGCCACTGCCAGGGCGGTCCGGCCACGGCGCGCTCCACGACGAGGTGCCCCGCGGGCGGGACCTCCTCCAGCAGTGCGGCGTCGTCCAGCGGAAGCCGCAGCCGCACGTCGACCAGCAGCCGGCAGTCCGGGTCGGCCGCCCGGCAGGCCACGGTTCCCGGCAGCCTGCCGCAGGCCTCGACCAGTCCTGCGGGTACGGCGCCGTCCGCGGAGCTCAGCCGCAGCAGCAGCCAGCCCGCGTCCCGGCCGTCCGGTCCGAGCCGCTCGACGGGTGTGAAGGTGGTCGCCACGCCCGCGGCCAGGCAGCGGCGCAGCAGCCAGCGGGCCAGCGCGCCCGGTGCGAGGACGGCGACCTCCTTCAGGCCGGGCGGCGGGCCGGCCACCGGACTGTGGGCGGCGAGTTCGGCGAGGGACACCGGCTCCCATCCGGCGACGGTGGGCAGCTCGCCGATGGCCCGCGGGACGCGTGCGGCCGGCCGGTCGGGCCACAGCAGGCCGTCCGCGTCGGCCTCGCAGACCACGCCGCCGTACCCGGCCGCCAGGGGCAGGCCCGGCTGGTGTCCGGGGGTGAGCAGCGCCCACACGGAGGGGTCGTAGGGCGATCTGCGCAGGCCGGGCGGGCCCAGTTCCGCCGTGGCCGCGACATGGCCGAGGGCGGCGCGGGGGGACGGGAAACGGACCACGGCCGACCAGCCGGCCGGCTCGCCCCGCTCCCCGGGCTCGGCGGCCGGGGGTTCGCCGGGCGGCGCGGGCGGTGTGTCCTGGCCGTGCGGGGGCTTGGGGATCACGGTGATGGACCGTGAGCGGTCGGCCGGCGCGGGTACGGGCGGCGCGGGCTGCTGTGCGGGAAACAAGGGGAACGGCCGCTTCTTGCGCCGCCAAAGAGTACTCATGGATCCCCCGATGTATGGATCTGCCGATGCTGGCCCTAGTCCCGTGCCGGGTCCGGCGGCGCGGGTCCGGTGGGCACGCCGGTGGTGTCGCCGAGGGTGCGGGCGGCCCACTGCTGCCAGCGGTCGGCGCAGCCGCTGACGCCGGCCCGGTAGGAGGCCGCGAAGACCAGGGCGCCGAGGTCCGGGCGGCGGATGTGGTCCGCCGCGCAGACCGCCCACGCCTCGGCCTCGGCCCGCTCCCGGGCCGGGGTGAGCGAGCCGATACGCTCCGGCACGCCCGCCAGGGTGCGCAGCAGGGCCTCGTGCTCGCCGTAGGCCCGGGCCGCGGCCAGCTGCCGGCCCAGCCGGCGCCGCAGCCGCTCGCCCGCCGTCCGCGGCTGGGCGATGGCGAACAGGTGCTCGGCGGTGGCGTACGACCGGGTGAGGGTGACCAGGGTCCAGCCGGCGCGCAGCAGGTCGCCGCCCTGCTCGAAGCACTCGGCCGCCGCCTCGAACCGACGCGCGGACAGCAGGCATTCGGCGGCCCGGCCCGGCCGGCGGGCGCGCCGCCACAGGTCGGCGGCGCGCTCCGGGTCGCCGGCCTGCTCCCACAGCTCGGCCGCCTTCAGCGGATGGCCGGCCTCCTCGTGGCAGCGGGCGGCCTCGGCGTAGTCGCCCGCCTGCTCGTAGCAGCGGGCGGCGTACGCGAGGAGGTCGGGCGATCTGGTCATTCGTGGGCGCGCCTCGGTTCGCGGTGCTGTTCCCCGTCGGCCGGGTCGGTCTGCGCGGGCAGCTGCCGGAGCTGCGGTTCACGTTCCTGGTCGCGTACCTCTTCCGCCACGGGCCTGCGGTCCAGCACCCGGCCGATCGCGTAGGCGATCTCCTCGTGGGTGGCGTCGTGGTCCTCGATCCGGGTGGTACGGCCGATGTCGTCCACCTGGAACAGCTCCACCTCGCCGGTCTCGGCGTTGAACCGGAACTCGACCCTGACCCGCATCGCTCAGGCCTCCATCTCGAACTGGATGTTGAGCGTGCCGTCCGTCTCGTCGACCTGGATGTCCTGCACGCCGTGCTCGCGCGCGTACGCCACGATGGCGTCGCGGTAGGCCACGGCCAGCACCTCGTGCACCGGGCGCAGAAAGCCGGTCCGGGTGTCCCGCAGCCGGGCCTCGGCGTCCCGTTCGAGTTCCCCGCGGCGCCGCTCCGCCTCGGCGGCGGCCCGGCGTTCGGCCTCCGCACGGGCCTCGGCGTCGATCTCGTCGCGCTGCCCTGCCAGCCTGCGCTGGCCGGCGAGCCGTTCCCGCTCCTCCTGGCGGGCGGCCTGCTCCGCGGCCTCGCGGTCGGCGCGTTCCTGGGCCTGGGCGCGGGCGGTGCGTTCGGCCAGCGACTTGCTCAGGCCCGCCCAGCTGTCGTCGAAGTACCTCTCGGAGTGCTCGGCGGTGGCGTTCACGTCCACCGTGCCCCGCAGGGTGCGGGTCACCTCGGCCTCGGCGGTCACGATGTCGCTGAGCCGTGCGGTCATCTCGATCTCTCCGGTGTCGAGGTGGTAGACGACCGTGCCGCCGTCCATCTCGAGCCGGTAGGCGCCGTCCTGCCAGGTCCACCGGGTGTCGGCGCCGAGCGCGTCCTCGAACGCCCGGCGGGCCGGGGCTCCGAGCAGGGTGCCGAACTCCTCCCGCAGAGTGGCCTCGCCGGCCACCTCGGCGCTGGCCCGGCCCGTACGGCGCAGCTCTTCCTGCCATATGCGGGTGAGCCGGCTGGAGGCCCGGATGCGGACCCGTCGGGGATTGCACATGCTGGGGTACCCCCTCGTGTGTTCCCGCCCTCACTCGAACTGGTCGAGCAAGGCGTTCACTTCGGCAATGATACGAGACAGTTCTGCCTCGGTCTGGGTGTTCACCGGAGGATGCTCCCTCAACTCCCGCGACAGGTCGGCGAGTTTGTGGAGCCCTTCGACGACGCTCCACTCGCTGGGCCGCCGACCGGCGGTCAGCGGTGCGCCGATCTCCCGGGCGTCGAGCAGGATCTCGTGGTCGGGGCGGCGCCGTCTGGCCGGCTCCCCTCCGTGCTTCTCCACCACGGCCTGGACGGCCTCCTCGACCGTGGTCCGGTCGGCGGGGTCGGTCCAGATGTGGGCCAGCGGCCACAGGTCGACGGGTTCGGCGGTGCGCGACTCGCGCAGCAGCGCGGCCCCGGCGACGAGTTTCAGGCTGCGCACCAGCCGGCGGTCCGAGAGCCGCACCCCCTGGATCAGCAACTGCCGTACCAGTTCCCGGTGTTCGCCGAGGACCGGATCCAGGTCGACGTCCCTCAGCCGCAGGGTGAGCCGGCCCAGCCGTTCCACGGTCACCGTGCCCGAGCTGCGGTGGGCGCCGGTCCCGGCGGCGGTGTCCGTGCCCCGCGCCTGTTCGGCCGCCTGGACGGCGGCGGTGAACCGGCGGGTCTCGTGCTCCCAGCCCACCTGGAGCAGCCGTTCGAGGTCGGTGCCGCCCACCGGCTCCACCTCCAGCCGGATCAGGAACCGGTCCGAGAACGCGGTCAGGCCGGGGTCGTCGGGTATCTCGTTGGTGGCGCCCAGCAGGCTGATCAGCGGGGCGTTCTCGGCTCGTGCGCCGTTGTGGTAGCGGCGTTCGTTGAGCAGGGTCAGCAGGGTGTTGAGGATGGCGCTGCTGCCCTGGAACACCTCGTCCAGGAAGACGAGTTCGGCGGTCGGCAGCATGCCCTCGGTGCGCACCTGGTAGGCGCCCTGCCGGAACTGCTCGAAGTCCAGCGCGCCGAAGATCTCCGACGGTTCGGTGAACCGGGTGAGCAGATAGCTGAAGCGGCGGGCCTCGATGTGCCGGGCCAGAGCCGAGATGAGCTCGCTCTTGGCGGTGCCGGTGGGCCCGAGCAGCAGCGCGTGTTCCCGGCAGACCACGGCGAGCTGCAGCAGCCGCACCGCACGGTCCCGGCCGACGAACTCGCCGTCGAGCCGCCGCCGCACGTACTCCAGGTCCCTGATGGTGTCGACGGTGTCCTGGCCCCAGCTCACCGCGCCTCCCTCCTCGTGTCCCTCGTGTCCGCCACGGCGTCAGCGCCTCCCCGAGCGGCGCTGCTCGCGCCGTTTGCGCTGCAACTGGCCGACGATCTGGCCGAGTTGCTCGGGGCTGGGCGGCACCGGCGGGTCCTGGAAGTGAGCGGCGACGAAGGCGTCCCGGAAGACCGAGTGGATGTCGTCGCCGTTGCGTCCGCGCAGCGCCGACGCGATCAGCTCGTCCACCCCGCCGCTGACGTCGATGCCGAACTTCGCGGCGTGCAGGCTGATCATCTTCAGCCGGGCCTCGTCGTTGGGCAGGTCGATGGCGATGCTCTCGAAGCGGCTGGGCCGCAGCAGGGCCTCGTCGATCAGGTTCAGCCGGTTGGTGGTGCCGATCACCAGGGTCGGCACCTCCGGCCGGAAGCCGTCCATCTCGGTGAGGATCTGGGCGACCACGGCGTTGCCCGCGCGGGTACCGCCGTCGGAGTGCTCCGAGCGGCGCGAGGCGATGGAGTCGAACTCGTCGAAGACCACGACCGAGGGGGCGTTGCGGCGCGCCTCGGCGAAGATCTCCCGGACGTTGCGCTCGCTCTCGCCGACGTAGGTGCCCATGACCTCGGGTCCGGACACCACGAGGATGGTGGCGTTCATCCGGTTGGCGATCGCCTTGGCGAACAGGGTCTTACCGGTGCCCGGTGGGCCGTGGAAGATGAAGCCTCGCGGGATCAGCTTGGTGCGCAGGTGGTCGTGTTCGGGGGGCAGCCGGTGGTGGCCCATCACGATGTCGATGGCCCGCTGGATCTGGGCCTTGACCTCGTCGTAGCCGGCGATGTCGTCGAACCCGACGTCCGGTACCTCGAAGTTGCTGGACATCTGGGCCTTGAACGCCCGGATCGTGGAGTACAGGTCGCGGGCGACCGGCGCCGGGTGGTCCTTGTGGACGCTCATCGCGTAGCGCATGGCCTGGCGCAGCAGTACGGGGTTCATACCGGCGACGTGCTTGTAGAACTCGATGGGGTCGTACCGGTCGAACCGCTCGGCCTCGCCGACCGTGACCAGGGCCCGGCCCAGCGGCTGTTCCTCCTGGTCGTCGCGGAACCACACGGTGCGCGGGACACCGGTGATCGTAACGCGGGTGCTGAACCGCTCGGCCAGCACCTCGGGCACCGACAGCGAGGGCGCGGCGAAGGCGAGCATCACCCGCTCGGGCGCTCCGTGCAGCAGCTCGGTCACCTCCCGCGCCTCCGGGGAGAGCTGTCCGTCGGAGCCGCCGGCGAGGAGGTCGAGGTGCTGGACGACGAGCACGGTGTCGTCGTTGAGTGCGCGCACCAGCTCGCGCAGCCGGGCCAGCAGGCGCTGGCGCGGGTTCTGCTGCACCGGGGGGATGAGCTGCTCGCCGGGCGGCGGCTGCTCCTGCGGGTCGCCGTCCTCGCCCTCGGGGGGCTCCTCCAGCACCTCGGCCCGCAGTCCGGCCCGGGAGGCCATCTCCCGCCACAGGTGCGGCACCACCGGTTTCTCCGCCACGACCAGCACGGACAGCCGGGCCCGCAGCAGCGAGGCGACCTGGGCGATGTCCCGGCCGTAGGCGAGGACGGTCGCCTGGTCCTCGTGGAGTTCCGCGGGCTGCGGGTGCCGGTACACCGGCTCCTCGGGGGCGGCCTGTTCGCGGGGCGGTTCGGTGGTGTGGGCCGGGTCGGGCCGCTTGGTCAGGTCGGGCTGTGGCGCGGCCGGCGAGTACGCCGGTGCGTAGAGCGGGGTGCCGTGCGGCAGCTCCGACTGGAGCAGCAGTTCCGGTGAGACGGTCTCCCAGCTCAGCACGTCCCAGCCCGGTGGAAGCGGCAGGAGCAGCATGTACGGTCCGGAGGCCAGGGCCTGTTCGACGGTGATGTGCGGCGGCTGCCGGCGCAGCGCCGCCCGGGACGCCTCGTCCGGGGCGACGACGGAGATGCGGCGCACGGTCGTGGTCATGCGGTACTCCCCCCACTCGCTTCGAGCCGTTCCACCTGCCGGTACAGGCGTACGCCCGGCAGGTACGCGGTGCCGATGCCGGAGCGGGCCCGCAGCAGCCGCCGGTGCGAGCGCTCCAGCCGGGCGAGCGCGGCCCACCAGTGGGCGACCGGGCGGGCGGCGGCCAGGTCGGGCGGCACGGTCAGGCCGACGCGGGCCCGGCGTATCAGCGACAGGTGTGCCTCCGTGTGGCGCAGCAGGGCCGCCTCGTACACGTCGATCACCAGCTCCCGCTCGCTCATCCGGAGCTGGTCGAGCAGCCGGCCCCGCCACAGGGCCTGGGCCGGGGAGGCGGGGGCCTCGCAGTAGACGGTGGTGATCAGGCGGCGGCCCTGAGGATGGGTCAGCAGTACGTCCTCCAGGAGGAGTTCGGCATGGGTCTCGCCGACCGGGTCGGGCCGGTCCAGCAGGGCGGTCAGCGGTGAGGCGGCCCGGAGCCGGCCGGCCAGCACCGGGTCGGCGACGTGCGGCAGCGCGGGCGCGACCACCACGTGGTAGGTGAGCACGTCCCACAGCGAGCGGGCGGGCGGCACCGCGCGGACCGCCTCGGCCGCGAGCTGGGCCTGCGCCCGTGCGCCGACCGCGGCGGCCAGCAGGAGGGCCCCGGCGCCGACCGGCCGCCGCTCGCCGGCCGCGAGGGCGTCCAGCCGCAGCCGGGCCGCCGACTGCGCCGCCAGCCGGACGACGGCCGCGGTGACGTCGGGCGGCGGCGCGGCCAGCTCCTGCGGAGCTGTCAGCTCGCCCTCGGGCGGCGCCGGACGCGTGGCCGCGCCGGCGTCAGCGGCCGTCGACCACAACAGGACGCGCAAGGCGGTATCGACCGCGGTCATCTTTCACCCACTGTTCGCATTCGCGCACCGAGTCGCCGGAGCGCGCGTAGAAACGCAGCAGCCGCTCCTCGCCGGTGAGATTGATCAGTCCGGCGACCTGCCAGGGCTGGCGGAACGTGCCGAGGTGCAGATCGACGTCGATGCTCGACAGGCCCGAGTCGTTCCCGGAGAAGAGATGTGTGTGGTACCAGCCCATGAGCTGCCGGTCCTGCCCGGAGGCGGTGATGCGCTGGTTCACCTCGCGGAAGGAGTCGCCGGTGAAGGTGAAGTGCAGTGCTCCGGCGCCCGCGTGCTCGGCCGGTGTGACCTCATTGATCTCCACCAGATAGCGGTCGGCCGGCGCCTCGCCGGTGTCGTCAGCGCCTTCCGCGCGCTCCGGGCCGAGGACGCGCAGGACCTTGCCGAGCAGGAAACCGCCCTCCTCCAGCCGGCGGGAGAGTTTCATCTCCTGCAGATGGCCGTGGATGTCGCCGGACAGCAGGACCGTCACCTGGCCGAGCCCGGCCGCGTCGATGCCGAGGTCCGCCGGGTCCACGCCGGGCACCGGCGGCTCGGCCACCTTGCGCACGGTGAAACTGCGCCTGCTCTCGCGGAGGTTGAGGTCCATGGTGCCCTCGACCTCGGGGGTCGAGCGCCCGAGTGCCAGACCGCTCAGCGAGGGATGGTCGAGGCAGAAGCCCCACACCTGTTCGTCCGGGTCGAGCTGCTGCACCACGTGCTGCAGGACCGGGCCGAGCAGTTCCCGCACCGGGTACTCGCGGTCGATGACCGTCTCTCCGCCCTGGGAGACGATCACTCCCAGGCGGCCGATCTGGCTGCGCAGGTTGTGGATCGTGCGCGGGCCGTCCACCAGCCGGGGGTCCGGCCTGCGCACGTACCGCAGATGCATGATCAGCGGCTCGTCGGGTTCGCCGTCGGGCAGGTCCCGGCGCAGTCCTTCGACCATCAGCGAGGACAGGGTCATCTTGCCGACCAGGTCGAAGGACGTGCCCTTGTAGAGCAGCACCATGGCCGTGCCGGCGCGGTTCTCCTCACTCATCCGCGCTCTCCTCCACGCGCTGGACCTCCAGGAACCGGGAGCGGTCGGCCCGCTCGGTCAGGCCCGCCCGGGCCAGCCAGGTGGTGCCGCCGATCTCCTTGATGCGTTCCTGGCCCTCCCAGGAGAACGCCCAGGCGGCGGCGCCCGCGTCGAGGTATCCGCCGCGTTCGATGATGTCCTGCACGAGGCTGTCGAAGTCCCTGGCCATCCGGTAGTCGTGGGGCAGGATCTCGTAGTTGCGGTAGCGGGCCATGTCGATGAGCATCTGGCACAGCGAGTACATGCTCAGGTCGGGGGTGTAGTCCGTCATCAGCGGGCCGAGGCACACCGCGCCCTTGCGGTCCTCGTCGCGGGCGATGTTCGGGTGGAACACGTCCGACCGCCAGAGGACGCGCGGGGCCTGGATGGGGAACTCGGAGGGCATCCAGACGTCCAGCTCGTGCTGGTCGATGCGGCGGGGTTCGAGGGGCCAGGTCTCCAGGTCGTCGGGCGGGGCGAAACCGGGCACGTGCAGCTCCATCCGGTACTCCATCGGCAGCCGCTCGTCGTCCATGGCGACCAGCGTGAACTCGTCGTGTTCGGCGGCGAAGTCGACGATGTCGTCGCGGGCCCGGGCCAGCGCCTCGAAGCGCAGCAAGCCGTCGACGCCGGCCGTCGACTCGGCGGACATCTGCAACTGGCCGCCGTCGCGCACACCCTGGTTGTAGAGCGGCTGCTCGGGGTCGAGGCGGCGGGCCTCGCCGCTCTCGTCGCGGAAGTCGACCACGGCGCGCAGCAGATGGCCGTTGGCGTCCTGGGCGACCTCCGGCCGGTACTGCGCCCAGACGGCCGGGACGAGGTCGCTCGGCAGGGTCGTGTTGGGCACGTTCGGGATCTCGAACTGCTGGCCGTCGGGTCCCATGACCTCCAGGCGGGTGTACAGGGTGGGCCGGAAGTCGTACTCGCCGTAGAGCACTTCCACGTCGGGGGCGATGCGCGCGGCCCGTTCGCGCAGCCGGTCCAGCCGGTCCGGGAGCATCGCGGCGACCCGGAAGGCGGCCTGCCGGTGATCGGCGTACAGCTGGACGGCGTCGGCGTCGACCAGCTCGCGCACCAGTCTGAGCAGTTCGGGGTAGGCGTCGCTGCCCACGAACTCCACCGTCCGGTACAGCGTGTCGGCGTTCCCGGCGGTGCCGCCGTGCTCCCGCTCCTCCTCCTCGAGGAAGGCGCGGATCTTCTGCAGAGCCTGGTTGCCGGGCCAGCGGCCCAGCACCGTCTCCAGCAGCTGCTGGACACCGTCACGCTGTACGGCGCCCAGCTCCAGCGCACGCACCACCTGCCGCCAGTAGGCCCCGATCTCCTGGCCCGCGTCCCAGCGCGGCCGGGCCTGCTGCGGGAAGTCCATGTCGTCCAGGACTTCCTCGGCCTGGTTCTGGGTGCGGTAGAGCTCGCCCAGCAGGTTGACCAGTTCGCGTTTGACGTCGGCGGGGAGCTTGCCCGCTTCGTAGGTCATCGGGGTGTTCCTTTCCCGTCGGCCTCGGCCAGTTCCAGGTAGCGGATTCCGCGGGTGCGGCCGGTCGTGAGGACCGGCAGGATCTCGCGCGGCGCCACGCCGAGATCGGCGAGGCGGGCGCGCGGGGGCGCGTCGGCGAGCCGGGTGGACTCGCGCGGGGGCGGGGAGCCGGGCAGCGGCGCCCAGGTCATCACGGTCTCCTCGGGGGCCAGATGGTCGGTCAGGTGGGCCGGGGTGGACAGCACCGTGTCCGGCACGGGAGCCACCAGGTCGGCGGGGATACGGTGGTGCAGGGGGCAGTCGGGATCGCGGGGCACGGTCACCGGGGTCGCCGTACCGCCGGCGGCGTCCACCCGGATCACGCCCGGGCCGGTGGTGGCACCGCACAGCAGCCGTACCGCCGTCACCGCCAGCCAGGAGCCGATCAGCGCGGACACGGGCGCCGAGGCGCCGGCCTCGGGTACGGCGGCGTCGGCGCAGGCCCACGGGTCGTCCTGGGCGGCACGGTCCCGGGGGGTGAGACCGCAGCCGAAGCAGGGCCCGCACGGCTCGTACAGCCGTATTTCGCCGCCCCAGGCACTGGTGCCGCCGTCCAGCAGCGCGGCGCCCACCAGTTGGCAGCGGCCGGCGAGCTGGAGCCGGGCCGCCAGGCTGTCCAGGCAGCTGACGACCAGCGAGGCGTCCCGCAGTTCGGCCAGGCCCACCCCGCTGACCAGGGGGGCGGTACGGGCCTCGGCCCGGGTCACCGGGGACAGCGCGGTGAGTCTGCGGGCCGCGGTGGGCGCCTTGGGTTCGCCGATGTCGTCGGCGCGGAACAGCGGGGCGCGGCTGAGGTTGGACTCCGCGACCGTGTCGGGGTCGCACAGCACCAGACGGCCGACGCCTGCCAGGGCGAGCGCCTGGGCGCACTGGCTGCCCAGGGCGCCCACCCCGCACACCACGACGGTGGCCTCGGCCAGCCGCTGCTGGTCCCAGCCGCTGACGAGGGCGTGGCGGTCGAAGCGTCCCATGTCAGTTCCGCCTCAGGGTGCGGAAGTTCATGGGGCACTGCTGGACGGTCAGTTCGCTGCGCCACTGCTCGAAACAGCCGAGGCCGCGCGCCGGGTCCTGGTGGACGGCCTTGCGGCAGCCGGGGTCCCCGGGCGAGCAGGGGCAGACGACCACCGTCTCGAACAGCCGGAAGGTGTGCGTGCACACGAAGCAGGCGTTGCGCTGCCGCGGCTGCCCGAGCACCGGGTCGCCGGGCATCAGCCGCACGGTGTGCAGGGTGTCCGGCCGGGGGTCGGTGGTGTCGACGCCGCGGAAGAAGGCGGCCTGCGCCCCCGGGTCGGACGGGTCGGCGGGCGGGGCCTCGCCGCTGCAGGGCAGGTTGCGCAAGTGGTGGGTGACGTCGGTCAGTCTGCCGTCGTCGGCGTGGCGCAGATAGACGGTGTCGTCCAGCCGGAAGGTGTGGCCGCATACCCGGCAGGGGGCGCGGCGCGCGGAGCCGGGCCGCCGCCAGGTGCCGAGCCAGCGCGAGTCCACGGTGGTGGAGGCCGGGCCGTCGGCGCCGGCGACCTGCGGGTTGTCGCCGCGCTGCAGTCCGCGCTCGAAGGCGCTGGCGACGCCGGCCGGGGCGGAGGTGGCGGGGCGCGTGTCGGGCGTCGTCATGCCGCGCGGCCCCTTCGGGTGCGGTGGTGCACCGCGTCCGGGTCGTGGCCGCCCAGCAGGAGGGCCACGCGGGCGGCCTCGCAGGCCCGGTCGACGGCGGTGGAGTGGGCCAGGGATTCGTAGAAGCCCCTGGCGAAGGCGAGGGCGGCGTCGTCGGTGAGTTCGCCGCCGGTGCCCACGACGGTGTCGGCGCAGTCGAGCAGGCCGTGCGCGTACGCCGCCGACCAGCAGGAGTTGAGGACGACGCAGTCGAGCGGCGCGTACAGGGCGAGGGCCGCGGCGAGTGCCCGTACCGGGACCGGGGCGGAGGTGCCCGTCTCGTCCTCGAAGAGCAGCCGCCCGTCGTCCGTGCCGTGCCCGGCGAAGTGCACGATGTGCGGCCGGACCGATTGGAGCTGCGGCAGGATGTCGGACACCCGGGCCGCCGGGTGGGCCTCCACCGTCAGCCGGCCGGCGGAGCGGGCCGCCGCCTCCCGGACGACGCGCTGTTCGGCGCCGATGCGCAGCCTGGCCTCGTCGAGCGGCGCGGACATCAGGCACAGCACCCGCAGGCCGGCCGGCGCGCGCCGGCCGGCCAGGGCCGCGAGGCCCTCGTGTCCCGGGAAGAGCACGGCCGCCGCGGTGACGAGGTCGCCGAGCGTGACGCCTTGGAAGCGGCCCTGGTCGACGGTCCGGCAGACCGCGCGCCACCAGGAGGCGGCGGGCAGCTGGGAGAACGGCGGCAGCAGGGCGGGGCTGATTCCCAGGTCTTCGAGAAAGGCGTGACTGTTCGGGGCGTCCGGAAACAATTCGCCCAGTGTTTCGAATGCGCCGGCATCGCGCAGTTGTGTCCATGTCGGACTGGCCATCTGTTCGTCCCCCGAGCCAACTTCCGTCACGTATTGGGCCGTTGGTGAGAAGGGTACGCGCAGTGACGCTGCGCGGGTGTAGTTTCGGATTCCGCAGCACACTTATCGGGGGCGGGTTTGATCGAGCGTCTGGAAATGATCACCTGTGGTGGCCGCGATGCCGGAAAATCGATCTTCGAGATCGATTTCGATCGCCAGGGAGAAGTGTCCCGGGACGGGTTCCGAGAACGTCACGGTCTGCTGGTGCACGGCGGCGGCGAGCGTGTCGTGCAGCGCATCGCCCACACCGACGCGGCGCGCCGGGAGCTGGAACGGACCGTCAGGACGGCCGACGTGCTGGTGCGCCGGCTCGGCATCACCAGCTACCCGCCCGAACTCAGCCGCGTCATCGGCTACCGGGCGGACGGCCGGGCGCCCTACCTGGTCGCCACCCGGCGCGGCCGCCCCCTGTCCGAGATCGGCGACCGGTTACCGCTGGGGGCGGGCCAGTTGTGGGCCGTCGTGGACGGCATCCTCGCGGTGCTCCGGCACCTGAACGACCTGCGTCTGGTGCACCGGGACATCCGGCCCGAGACCCTGTGGTGGGACGGGACCACGGTACAGCTGGCCGACTTCGGTCTCACCCTGGACGAGGGCGAGCCCCGCGGCGCGGCGGCCGGCACCGACCCGTGGCGGTCCCCGGAACAGGCCAAGGGCCAGGGCCGGGCCGACTGCCGGGACGACGTCTACTCCGCCGGCGCCGTCATCTTCCACCTCGCCACCGGCGAGGAGGCCACCACGGCCGCGGACATGCGCGACCGGGTGCACTGGCTCGACGCCAGCCAGCGCACCCTGCTGGAAGGGGTCTTCACCGACGAGGCGCGTCAGCGGGTCAGCGGATACACGCTGCGGCTGCGCCGCGACACCCAGGCGGGCCGGAGCACCGGCTCCGGCCCGGGCACGTCCGGCCCGCCCCGGCTCGCCGAGGTCGAACAGCAGGCCCGCCGGCACTTCCACGAACTGCGCGCCCGGCAGCACGCCTTCAACCAGCGGCAGCACAGACAGTCGTACCCCCAGCCGCCCGCCGCTCCCCCGCGCACCGGCCCGGTCCCGCCCGTCACGGGCAGGCGGGCCGTCGTCCTGTCCGTCGCCGTGGCCGTCACGCTCGTATGCGTGCTGATCGCCGTCCTGGCGCTGACCTGACGGGAGGAGTGACATGGCAGCAAAAGTGAGGTGCCCCATCTGCCTCAGCATGGTCGACTGGGCGAAGGCCGAGACCGTCACCCTCACCGCGGACGGCCGGCCCGAACAGCTCGTCCGCCGCGAGGGCGAGGACGACGTACGCTGGAACCACCGCCGGCTCAACGCCTACCGGCTGTGCACGGGCGGCGGTGAGCCGCACGTCCTGCCGGGCCGCTACGGCGACTTCGGGGAGCCCCTGGTCATCGGCGTGGTCGGCGAGTCCGCGGCCGGCAAGAGCCATCTGCTCGCCGCCATGCTCGGCATGCTCTCCGACGTCGACCGGATGGCCCGCCTGGGCCTGGTCGTCGGGGGGCTCGACCTGAAACTGCACCAGCGCTATCTGAAGGACGTCGTCCGGCCCTTCCTCGACCAGGGTCAGGGCCTGGCCGGAACCCCCGCCCAGCCACCGGAGTTCACCGACGCCCTGTGGATCCACAACAGCAACACCGGACGCAATGCCGCGGTCGCCTTCTTCGACGTCTCCGGCGAGTGGCTCGCCGACCACGACGCCGAGGTGCCGTTCCTCGGCGCGGTCAGCGCCCTGGTCTTCGTGGTCGACCCGACCCGTATCCGCGGACTGACCACCGCCACCGGCAGCGTCACCGGCGACCCGTCCTTCGGTGTCGTCCTCGACAAGATCGGGCGGCTGCACGGGGTGGACGGCTCACAGTTCCTGCCGCTGCCGGCCGCCGTCGTGGTCGGCAAGTGCGATCTGCTGCGGCACCACGAACCCCTCGTCGACCGCTGGTTCCAGAACACCTCTCCCGACGAGGAGCTGCAGCTCGCCACCGTGGAGCAGGAGAGCGAGGACGCCTACGCCTTCCTCAGCTCCCGCGGCGCCGCCGGCTGGCTCGCCCCGTTCGTGCGCTGCGCCCGCTCCACGCTGCACTTCGCCACCGCGACCGGCCACAAGGCGGTCGAGGCGGACGGCGTCCAGCGCTCGCCGCACGGGAGCTTCGCGCCGCGCCGGACCCTCAAACCCATGCTCGCCCTCTTCGCCATGTGCGGGGTCCTCGACCCCGACGACCTCGGCCAGGGAGCTGTCCGATGACGACGGTCGACCAGATCCTCTTCGGCTGGGCCGAACGGGACCACGAAGGCAACGCCGGGGTCCGCCCGGTCGCCCACTCCGGACTGCGCACCCTCGACCGCTGGGCCAAGCGGCTCCAGTACGTCTGGGCCACCCAGGACGGCCAGGGCGAACAGCCGGAGGACTCGGCCAGCCTCGTCCACCTGGTGTTCGACGACGAGGCGGCCGTCCTGCGCAAGCTGCCCTCCCGCAACCCGCACGGCCGGGGCGGCGCCACGCTGACCCACGTCCTGGTCGGCGACCCGCGCGCGATCGACGCCGGGCTCGCCCTGGGACTGCACGACTGGCCGGGCTGGCGGGACCGCGAGCCGGACGGCGCCGGGGCGGACCTCGCCGCCCTCGACCTGGACGACCTGAGGGAGGCGGCGCGGCCCGGCCTGGCCGCGCTGCGCGAGAGGGTCGCCGAGGTCCCGGCCGAGCAGCTCACCGCGCTCGTCGCCCGGGTGCTCGCCGAGCCCGCGGAGGACTTCAGCGTCCTCATCCGGCCGCAGCTCGCACTGGCAACGATGACCGCCCTGTTCGACATCGCCGGGCCGGTCGCCGGCCGGCCCTGGACCTTCGCGAGCCGCGAGTCGACCGACAAGGGCGGCCATCAGCCCCGGGTGGTGTTCCTCGCCGCCCGGCCGCCGCAGTCGATGTACATCAACCAGCGCCGGCGCGTCGACGTGACCGAGCCCCCGCCGGACACGGACACCACCCGGTTCGCCGCCCAGCTGGTCCAGCTGTACCAGGAGGACGGACACACGGCGCTGGAGCGGATCCGTCCGCGGCACCCGCTGCACACCGCGCAGGACGTGGACGCCTGGCGGCGTACGGTGCCGATCGTGGACGGCCGGATCGCCGACCCACGGGTCCGCCTGGACATCTTCCTCGACGACTCCCTGCTCGAACGGGCCGTCGAGCGCGGTGTCCTGGTCCATGAACGGGCCCGCATGACCGGCGAGTTGCGCCGGCAGCCCGCGGAGTGGCTCCAGGCGGCACTGCGCCGCTGGCGCCGCCTGGAGCGACGGGCCGCCCGCCACCCCGAGCTGCGGGACCTGCTGCTGACCGAGGCCGTGGAGGCCTGCCTCGCCGGACAGGGGCCCGACGGGCTGGTGGAGGCGACGAGGGACGCGGAGCCGGCGCCCCCGGTGGTGGCCAGGATCTTCGGCCGGCAGGTGCCGCCCCCGGGCCTGGACCTGAGCCGGGCCGGACACCGGCGGCTGCTGATCGTGGCCCTCGCCCTGCGCATGCCCCCCGGTGCGCTGGACCACACCGACCTCCTCGCGGCCAGCCCGCCGCAGGAGCTGCTGGACCTCGTCGGGCACTACGCCGGCCGCTACCCGGAGGCCATGCACCTGGTGCTGCGCCACCTCGCGGACGCAGGCCCGAGCCCGGTCGCCGCACACCTGTGGTACGAGCAGGGCCTGCTGCTCGACCCGGTGGACCGTATCGCCGGCGGCGACCGCGTGAAGGAGGTCGACTGCTTCCGCCAGCTGCTCCTCGCCGCGCACGGCCCGCGGCTGGACCGCGCGGCCGCCGCGACCCTGGTGGAACGCGCCGGAGTCCGGGCGCCGCTGGGCCTGTACGCCGCCGCACTGGAACTCGCCGTGGACGACGGGGCCCAGCAGCGGATCCGCTACGAGCTGTCGGAGCAGTTCCTGCGGGCCGAGGGCTACCCCGGCCCCGGCGCGGGCTCCCCGTACGGGTCCCGGCCGGGCGGACCGGTACTCGGCGGCAGAACGACCCCGCCGCCGGGCTACGGCGCCCCCGGCCCGGTCCCGGCCACGCCGGGCGGGCCCCGGCAGGACCCGCCCGCCACGGGCACCGGCGCACAGCCGCCGGCCGCCGCGGGTGCGGACGCGTACCCGTCCTCCTCCTCTTCCCCACACGCGCACACCGCCTGGGTCCATCCGGCCGTCCCCGACCCCTCGCGGTGGGAGTCCCCGGCGCCGCCGCGGGAACCGGGCCGGTGGCCGGCCGACCCGCACGCCGACGGCGGCCCGCAGGAGCCGTCCGCACGCCGGCGGCGCGGACTCGGGGGCCTCGGCCAACTCGACGGCGTGGCGGTGGCCTTCGTGTCGGCGCTGCTCTTCGTCCTGCTCTGCACGCTCGGCTACATCCTGCTGACCTCCATGCCCTGACCTCGGATACGCCCGCCTCCCTCCCCGCTCCCCACACCGACCGCCGGACGACACGAATGACGCCGCATGACATCGACTGAAGAGGCAACACCGCCGAACCCCGGGCCGGTTCCCGCGCAACGCACCGGCTCCGCTTCGGAACTCGACGGCATCGCCGGGCGGATCCGCGCCCTGGCGAACCGTGCCCGCACCGACGGCTCCGACACCCGGGTCCTCGACCGGGTCGTCGCCGACCTGGAACGGGGCGGGACCACCCTCGCCGGCACCGATCTGGTCGCCGCCTACCCGCCCGAGGTGCTGCTCCCGGACGCGCCCTCGAAGAGCCGCGGCAGCCTGGAGGGCTGGCTCGGCGTCGCCCGCGACGTGCTGGTGTTCGCGCCCATCGCACTCACCTGGTGGCGGCTGCGCGGCGCCCTGGACGCCTACGACGCGACCCGCAGCCAGGACCCCTTCCTGCTCGGCTGGGCCCGCGGCTTCCCGCAGGGCAGCCCGCCCGCGCCGACCACCGTGACCCTGGGCACGTCCGCGCTCCACGTCACGCTGCTGATCCTGGCCGTCGTGCTGCTGACCCTGGTGCTGCACGCCCTGCAGCGCAGCCGGGAGCGGCGGCTCTCCCGTGAGGGGGAGCGCGGGCGGCTCGCCAACGAGCTGGCGCTGGCCACGTTCCTGCTGGCCACGCCCGCACGGCCGGCCGGCAAACCGCTGGACAGCCGGAGCGCCGAGAAGCTCGCCTCCCAGCTCAACGCCGGTACGGAGCTACTGGTGTCGGCGTTGCACCGGACCTCCCAGGAGATCACGGCCGTCCTGGAGACCGGGCCGGGCAGCAGGATCCAGAGCGCCCTGGACGGCTGGACGAAGACGGTCGACGAACTGACCCGGCTGATCCGGGGCCTCACCCCGCCCAGCGAACTGGCCCAGGACCTGATCCGGATCCGGGAGCAGAACGCCGAGGACGAGGCGAAACTGCGCGCCGCCATCGACGCGCTCGTCGGCGACCTGCGGCGCGCCCAGGAGACGACCGGGCAGGAGATCCACCGGCACGACCTCGCGGTCGCCGCGGTCCGGGAACTGGCCCGCAGTCTCGGGGAGACGCTGCTGGTCTTCACCGAGCGGGCGGAGAACCTGGTGGACTCCACCCGGAGCATCTGGCAGCTCGTCGACCGCCTCGACAGCCGCACCGGGCATCTTCCGCCCGGCGGCCTGGACAACGCCGACCCGCCGCCGTACGGGGGCCGTCCGTGAGCCGGCCGCCGCGGCGGGCGGCCGACGGGCGCACCGTGCTGCTCGCCGGGTGGCTCTTCGCCGATCTGCTCCTGCTGCTGCTCGTGATCGCGCTCGGCTCCCTGCCGCGCGAGCACCGCACGGGCGCGACGCCGAAGCCCGGCACGCCGTCCAGCCCGCCGCCGAGCACCCAGCCGGCGGAGCGCGGGCTGGTGCTCAAGCCGTGCAGCTTCACCGTGCGGACGGGCAGTGCCGGGTCCGTCCGGAAGCAGTTCGGCGCGCAGCTGCGCGGGGCCGGGGTGGCGGACCGTGCGGCGGGTTTCGTGCTCTCCTTCGGTACGGCGCCGGATCCGGGGCCGGGCCAGGAGGCCGCCGACAAGGTCAACTCGATGATCACCGGTGGGTTTTCGCACTTCAGGCATGCGCCGAAGCGGGGCTACTGGAAGGGCGGGCCGTCCGGCAAGGTGAGGATCGACGTCTTCTTCCTCGCCACGCCCGACGGTGACACCTCGTTCCCGAAAGGGTGTCACTCCTCGGACGACGACAGCTGACCGGGTGGCGGGGGCACGCAGGCGCAGTCACGGGGGCGGGGCCTGGATGCCCGGGCGGAACTTCGGGACCCGGAGGGTGATCTTCATGCCGGCGCCGACGCCCGTCTCGATGACGAGGCCGTGGTGGTCCCCCGGTCTCTTCCTGGGAAGCCTCACTTGAGGCCGCTGAGCATGACGCCGCGGACGTAGTACTTCTGCAGCAGCAGGAAGAGGACCAGGACCGGCAGGATGCTCAGGACGAGGCCGGCCATGACGATGGGCATCGTGCGGGTGGGGTCGACGTAGTCCTGCAGGAGCTGGATGCCGACGGGCAGGGTCATCACGTCCGGGTTCGCGGTCGAGACGAGCAGCGCCCAGATGTACTCGTTCCAGGCGTCGACGAAGGTCAGCAGGCCGAGCGTCACCAGCACCGGGGTGGTCTGCGGCACGACGATCCGCCACCACACGGTGAACTCCCCGGCCCCGTCGATGCGTGCGGCCTCCAGGACCTCGTCCGGGATCGAGAGCATGAACTGGCGGGTCAGGAAGATCCCGAAGCTGCTCACGAGGAACGGCATGGCGAGCGCCACGATGCTGACGGTCAGGCCCGCGCCGCCGCGCCCGGACAGGTCGTTGCCGCCGGCCAGCGGCCAGTGCACCAGGATCAGGAAGTGCGGGACGAAGAAGACGAACGGCGGGAACATCATCGTCGACAGGACGAGGCGGAAGACGAAGTCCCGTCCCGGGAAGCGCAGTTTGGCGAGTGCGTAGCCGGCGAGCGACGACGTAAGCAGCACCGATCCGGTGATCAGGGCGGTGGCGACGACGCTGTTGCGGAAGAGTGCCGGCAGGTCGAGCTGGTGGATCGCCGCCCGGTAGTTGGACAGGTCGAACGCCTCGGGCAGGAACCGGTACGGCAGCGTGCCGGCCTCGCCGGGCCCCTTGAAGGACGTCATCACCATGTCGAGGAACGGCACCACCGTGAGCACGGCGCCGGTCACCACCACCAGGTACGACAGCCACGGGACTCGGCGGCGGCCCGGGCGCCCCGCCCCTCTCATGCGTCCTCCCGCTCTCATGCGTCCTCCCCCTTGCGCCGGAAGATCCACAACTGCACCAGGGTGACCAGGAGCACCACCACGAACAGCACGAAGGCGGCGGCGCTGGCGGTGCCCCAGTCGCCGTAGCTGAAGGCCTGCCGGTACATCTCCAGGGCGGCCACATTGGTCGCGTCACCCGGCCCGCCCCGGGTCATCACGATGATCAGCGCGAACGACTGCAGGCCGGCGAGGAACTGGGTAATGCACACGAACAGCAGGGAGGGCCGCAGCAGCGGCAGGGTGATCCGCCAGAAGACGGTGACGGGCCCGGCGCCGTCGAGCGCGGCGGCCTCGTAGTACGAATCGGGAATGGACTTCAGCCCGGCGGTCAGGACGAGGATCGCCGAGCCGACCGAGGCCCAGGCCTGGACGACCACGACCGAGGGCAGTGCGGTGTCCGGGTCCTGCAGGAACGCCACCGAGCCGAGACCGAGGGCGTTGAGGACGCCGTTGACCAGACCGCCCGGCTCGTACATGTACTTCCACACGTTGCCGACGGCGACGACGGTCGTGACGATCGGCAGGAAGTACAGGGTGCGCCACAGCCCCTGGAACCGTAGCTTGTCGATGCAGGTGGCGACGAGCACCGAGCCGGCGAGTGCGAGGGCCACGGTACCCAGGGCGAACAGCAGCGTGTTGGTGAGGATCGGCGTCAGGAACGTCGATCCGTCCGCGAACAGGCCGGTGAAGTTGTCCAGGCCGACCGGATCGATGTCGCCGAGCCTGAACCCGGCCCAGCGGGACATCGACAGCAGCAGCGCGAACCCGAGCGGCAGGACCAGGAAGACCGCGAAGAACAGCAGCGCCGGCGCCAGGAAGAGGTAGGCGACGACGGCCTGGCGGCGCCGGTTGCGGGGACGGCCGTCCAGCACCGGGCCGGCGGTGTGCGACGGGGCCGCCGTCCCTCCGGCCGTCTCCGGCGCCAGGGCGTTCACCATGAGCGCGACACCTCCTGATCGACCTGACGGCGGATGGTGCGCAGGGCCTCGCCGACCGACTGCTGACCGGTCCACAGCGCCTCGATGTTCTTGCGCAGCAGCGACTTGGCCTGCTGCGCGCCCGGCACGTTCGGCTCCGGCACCGCGTACGCGAGCGCGTCCAGGAACGGGCGCAGGTTCGGATCGCCGCCCCGGCCCAGGAGTGCCCGCATGTCGTCGGCGCGGCCGGTCAGGGAGCCGACCGAGACCTGCAGGGCGCTCATCCGGGTCGCCGCCGTACCCTTCTTCACGGGCGCCTTCTCGGTGTTGAGCCAGCGCAGGAACTCCCAGGCCTCGCGCGGGTGTGCGCTGGCGGTGTTGACACCCAGCATGAAGCCGGTGGAGAGCGTGGCGCGCGGGTCGCCCGCCTCGGGGACGGGCACGGGCGCGATGCCGACATCGCGGTAGTCCCTGCCCATCAGGGGCTTCAGGCTCCCGGTCCACCAGCCGGCGCTGATCACCATGGCCACCTGACCGGAGGGGAACGCCTTGTAGACGTTGACGCCGGGGTCGCTCGCACCCGTGTCGACGAGGCGGTGCTCCAGTTCGAGCACGGCCCGGCCGGCCGGCGCGTCGATGGCGGTGCGCCTGCCGTCCGCGGAGACGAACCTGCCGCCGGCGGCGTTGAGCAGGGCGAGGGTCTGCCCGACGGTGGTGGAGTCGTCGTAGGCCGAAAGGCCGAACCCCTGGACCAGCGTGTTGCCGTACCGGTCCCGCCTGGCGGTGCGGTACGCCGTCTCCTCCAGCTCGCGCCAGGTGCGCGGCGGGCCGTCGAGGCCGGCCTCCCGCAACAGGCGCTTGTTGTAGTAGAGGGCGTACGTCTGCGCCTCGGTGGGGTAGCCGTAGACCTTGCCCGCCACCGACGCGGCGCCGACCGCGGCCGTGCCGTAGCCGCGCCGGATCTCCTCGGCGTGCTCGGACGGGGCGGGCCGCAGGACACCGGCCCGGACGAGCTGGCCGTTCCACAGGCAGTACGGGTGCAGGATGTCCGCGCCCTGGCCCGCGGCCTGCCGGACCATGAACGTGGTCAGCAGCTCCGTGAACTCGACGGCCTTCGTGCGCACCTTGACCCGGTCGTGCGTGGCGTTCCACTCGTCGACCGGGCCCTGCAGGGCCTGCTGCAGCTCCCCGCTCGCGTAGTGGGAGAGCAGGGTGAGGACGATCGGGTCCCCGGGCCGGCCGGTCCCCCGGCGCGGCGCGGCGCATGCGGAGGCGAGCAGCGCCGAGGGGAGCGCGAGGGCGAAGTGACGGCGGTTCAGACCGGCGGTGCGGCGGGGGCTGTGACGTGACGGCGTCACCGGGCGGCCTCCCGGCGCAACACGCGGAACACCCGGGTCGTGGTGAAACCCGCCTTGCGGTACAGGTGGCCCGCCGGGGAACGCTCGCCGGTCCACAGGAACCACGCGCCGTGCGCGCCGCGCGCCCGCATCCGCTCCAGGACCAGGTGGAGCAGGACCTTGCCGAGTCCGGTGCCGCGCATCTCCTCCAGCACGCCGAACGGGCCGAACCGCTCGTCGGCCGACGCGTACGCGCCGTGCATCGCCCAGCCGGCCAGGCGGCCCGAGGGGTCCCGGGCTACGACGATCCGGTCGAGCGGGGTGCCCGCGACCAGACACTCCCGGATCGCGCGTGCCCAGTCCGGGTTGAAGTGGTTCCCGGCGAGCGCGACGAGTTCCACCAGGTCGTCGTCGCAGGGGGTGGCGAACCGGTGGCCCTGCGCGGTCAGTTCGTCCAGGCGGTGGGCGACCTCGTCCGGGATCCGGTAGCCGACCAGGCCGCGGTCCATCGCCGCCGCCTCGTAGAGCGTGCGGAAGCCCAGGGATTCGAGGAGCCTCGCCGCCTCGGGGTAGGTCCCGGCGTCCAGGCCGGGGAGGACGTAGTTCGGGGTGTACGGGGAGAAGTCCACCGTGGTGCGGCCGTGGCCGTGCAGCCAGTCGAGGGCGTCGGTCAGCAGCCGGCGGCCGAGGCCGCGTCCGCGGGCGGCCGGGTCGACGAAGAAGAACGGGATCCAGCCCTGCTCCGGCTCCAGGTCGGTACCGGTCATCGGTGTCAGCCGGCGCACCGCGTAGGCGGCGCCGACGACACGGCCGCCGTCGACGGCGACCCGCAGCCCCGCGGGATCGAAGTTGGCGTCGAGCAGCACCAGGGAGCGGAAGCGGTCCGCGGTGACGGGGTCGGCCGGCGCGCTCCGCCGCCACACCGCCACCAGCTGTGGTCCGTCACCCACGCGAAAGCCGCGCACCTCGGCCCGGGATGTCGTCGTGCGATCGGTCATCGACGGGGTTGTCCTTCCCTCCACGGACCGCCCGGCGGGCAGCAGGACTCAGGCATAGAGCAGGGGGCCGGCGCCGGCCCAGTGGGCGGGGGGCGCCGGCGGGGCGCACAGCGGCAGCGGGTCGGCGCCCGCGTCGACGGTGTGCCGCAGCCGGTCGGAGCCCCACAGCAGGTCGATGAAGTGGCGGTGGCCGGTCCCCTCCGCGCCGCCGTCGGCGGTGTGCCAGGCGAAGTCGTCCGGGTACAGCCGCCGCAGCAGGGCGAGCATCGCCACGGCGGTGCGTACGGGAGCGAACGCCTCGCGGTCGGTGATGTGGAGCTGGACCCCGCGCAGCGGCCGTCCGGCGTGTTTGTGGAAGGTCGGTACGTACCGCAGATCACGGAAGTGCACTCCGGGCAGGGCGAGTTCGGCGAGTGAGGGGGCGAACCGCGCGTCGACGTACGGGGCCCCGACGATCTCGAAGGGCTGCGTGGTGCCACGGCCCTCGGAGAGGTTCGTGCCCTCGAACAGGCAGGTGCCGGGGTAGACGGCGGCGGTGGCGGGCGTCGGGATGTTCGGCGAGGGTGCGACCCACGGCAGGCCGGTGGCCCCCGCGTCCATGGCCCGCCGCCAGCCGACGGCCTCGATCACCGTCAGGTCGGCGCAGCGGCCCGCCACTCGGGGCACGATCGAGGCGTTGAGGTGCCGGGCGAGTTCGCCGCAGGTGAGGCCGTGCCGGACGGGTGTCGGGGCGCGCCCGACGAAGCTGGCCCAGGCCTCCTCCAGCAGCGGGCCCTCGCTGACGAGTCCGCCGAGCGGGTTCGGCCGGTCGGCGACCACGAACCGTACGCCCGTGCGGGCCGCCGAGACCATCAGGTCGAACATGGTCCCGGCGTAGGTGTAGTACCTGGCCCCGATGTCCTGCAGGTCGTACACCAGGGCGTCGACGCCGCTGTCGAGCAGCAGGGCGTCCAGGCGTCCGCCGCTGCGGCGGTAGGTGTCGTGGACCGGAAGGCCGGTGGCGGGGTCGGTCCGGGCGGCCTCGCTCCGGCCGGCCTGGGCGGTCCCGTGCAGCCCGTGCTCGGGGCCGAACAGGGCGACCAGCCGCGCGCCGGCCTCCAGCAGCGCGGGCGCGGCGGGACGCAGGTCGGGCAGGACGCCGGTGTGGTTGGTGACCAGCCCGAGCCGGCCGGGGCCGGCGAGTGCGGGCGACGCGTGCAGTCGCGCGATCCCGGTCGTCACCGCGACGCGGTCGTCCGTGCTCATCCTGGGGCCCCGTCTGCCGGTGACGTCTCGAAGCGGTTGTCGGAAATTTACTGGCATGTCCGGGAACTTGGCAATGAACCACTCACAGGGGTGCCGCGGACTCACTCCGGTACGACCAGCTGCGCCGTCTCCCCCGGTCCGACCGGTACGACCCGGTCGTGCAGGCAGACATCGATGAGTGAGCGGTCGGAGGACGGTACGGCGATCTCCAGCAGGCCGCTGCGCAGGCGCAGATGGACGCCCCAGTGGCCGTGGTAGCGGATGGAGAAGCCGTAGGAGGACAGTTCCGGCAGCGGGACCGGGTCGAGGTACAGGGCGCCGCTGCGGGTCTCCAGGCCGGTCAGTCCGCGCTGGACGAGGTCGAGGGTGCCGGCCATGGCGCCCAGGTGGATGCCCTCGCCGGTGGTGCCGCCCTGCAGGTCGGCGATGTCGCCGCGCAGCGCCTCCTGGACGAAGGCCCAGGCGCCGGCGCGGCGGCAGCGGGCCAGCACCCAGCCGTGGACCAGGCCGCTGAGGGTGGAGCCGTGGCTGGTGCGGTGCAGGTAGTGGTCGACGGTCGCGGTCCAGGTCCCCTCGTCGAGGCGGTAGCCCAGCCGGCCGAAGAGCGAACGCAGTTCGGCCGCCGAGAAGAGGTAGCCGAGCATCAGGACGTCGGCCTGTTTGGACGCCTTGTACCGGTTGACGGTGTCGCCCTCCGCCTCCAGGATCCGGTCCAGGCGCCGTATGTCGCCGTACCGCATGCGGTAACCGTGCCAGTCCAGCTCGGCGAGGTCGCCGTAGCCCTCGAACTGGCTGATCACCCCGTCGTGGAACGGCACGTGCAGGGTGCGGGAGATCTCCTCCCAGCGGGCGGGCTCGTCCTGTTCGAGTCCGGCGTTCTCGGCGAGCTCGCGGCGGCGCGGCTCGGGCAGGGCGTCGAGCAGCTCCAGGGCGCGGGCGAGCACCCAGGCGGCGGTGACGTTGGTGTACGCGTTGTCGTCCAGGCCCGGTGCCGCGGCACCGGGGTAGGCGTCGTGGTACTCGTCGGGGCCGACCACGCCCCGGATGCGGTGCCGGCCGAGGCGGTCGTCGTAGCCGGCCGAGTCCGCCCAGAAGCGGGCGATGTGCAGCAGCATCTCGGCGCCCTCGCCGTGCAGGAAGTCGATGTCGCCGGTCGCCTCGCAGTACTGCCAGATGTTGTAGGCCACCGCCGAGCCGACGTGGTGCTGCAGCCGGCTGTGGTCCGGCAGCCAGCGGCCGGAGCGGGGGTTGAGGTGGAGCTGCTGGGTCTCCTCGCGGCCGTCGCTGCCGCTCTGCCACGGGTAGAGCGCGCCGCGCCGGCCGAGGTCCCGGGCCGCCTGGCAGGCGGCGTCCAGCCGGCGGTGGCGGTAGTGGAGCAGCGCGCGGGAGACCTCGGGCAGGTGCAGGTTGAGGTAGGGCAGGACGAAGAGTTCGTCCCAGAAGACATGGCCGCGGTAGGACTCGCCGTGCAGCCCGCGCGCGGGGACGCCGACGTCGAGGTCTGCGGTGTGCGGCGAGAGGGTCTGCAGCACATGGAACAGGTGCAGGCGCAGGATGCTGCCCGCCTCTCCGGGGACCTCGAGCGTGGTGCGCCGCCACAGCTGCTCCCAGGCCGCGGCGTGCGCCTCCTGCAGCGCGTCGAAGCCGGGGGCGGCGCCGACGCGGTCGACGGCCGCCTGCAGCGCGTCGCCGATGGCCGGGTCGTGGGAGGTGTGCAGGGCGACGGTCTTGTCGACGGTGACGGTACGGCCGGGCGCCAGCCGCAGCCGCACGTGCTGGACGGCGCGCTCGGGTTCGGGCACCAGCATCACCGGCGCGTCGGCGGTCAGCCGGGCGGCGAGGCCGAACTCGATGCGGGAGGTGCGGGTGTGGCAGCGCAGCCATACGGTGTCGTGGGCGGCGATGCCGGTCCGCACGTGGATGAGGTGCCGGCCGTCCAGGTCCCGGTAGCGGGCCACGCCGGAGTTGGTGACCCGTCCGTCGAGCGCGGCCTCGACGTCCAGGTCGAGGCCGCCGCCCTCGACGGTGAACTCGGTGCGCAGCGCGGCGAGATGGGGGTCGGCGAGGTGGACGAGACGCAGCTGGCGCACCTGGAGCGTGGCCCCGCCGTCCAGGCCGTAGCCGGTGCGGCGTTCCAGCAGGCCGGGGTCGAGATGGAGCATCTGGTGGTGCTCGGCGACGGGGGCGGTGTCCGGGGTGAGCCAGGCGCCGCCCGCCGGACGGAAGCGCAGCGGCAGCCAGTTGGGGAGGTTGGCGATGTCCTCGTTCTCGACCCGGCGTCCGGCGACCTCGGAGGTGAGCCGGTCGTAGCAGCCGGCCGCGTAGGTGCCCGGGTAGTGGATGTCGTCGGCGGTGCACTCGGGCAGCGCCCCGCGGGTGGCGACGTAGCCGTTGCCCAGGGTGCACAGGGACTCCCGCAGGCGTTCCTCCTCCGGGCGGTAGCCCTCGTACTCCCAGGTCGGTCCCGGCACCGTCACCCTCCGGCGAGCAGGCCGGTGAGGACCCGGTCAGGGGTGAGGGGCAGGTGGCGGAAGCGGATCCCGGTGGCGTGGTGGACGGCGTTGCCGATGGCGGCGGCCGTGCCGACGATGCCGATCTCGCCGATGCCCTTGCTGCCCATGGGGTTGAGGTGCGGGTCGTCCTCGTCGATCCAGTCGGCCTCGATGTCGGGGACGTCGGCGTGCGCGGGCACGTGGTAGGAAGCGAGGTCGGCCTCGGTGAAGTCGCCGAATGCCCGGTCCATCGTGCTGTTCTCGGTGAGGGCCATGCCCAGGCCCATGATCATGCCCCCGGTGAACTGGGAGCGGGCGGTACGGGCGTTGAGGATGCGCCCGGCGGCGAAGATCCCCAGCAGCCGCCGTACCCGGGTCTCGCCGGTGACGGTGTCGACGGCGGCCTCGGCGAAGTGGGCGCCGAAGGCGTGCCGGGCGTAGGGGCTGTCGGCGTCGGCCCGTCCGGCGGTGTCGGCGTGGGTCTCGATGCCGTCGGCGGGCAGCGGTCCGGTGTGCGCGGCCAGCCGGGACGCCAGCCCGGCACACGCCTCGTGCACGGCCCAGCCCCAGGAGGCGGTGCCCAGGGAGCCGCCGGCGAGCCAGGCGGACGGCAGGTCGCTGTGCCCGATGTCGGTGCGGACCCGGTCGAGGGGCACGCCGAGGGCGTCGGCGGCGATCTGGGCGAGGACGGTACGCGCCCCCGTGCCGATGTCCGTCGCGTTGATCCGGACGGCGAAGGTGCCGTCGGGCAGGGCCCGGGCGGTCGCCGTGGCCGGGACGGCGCCGGCCGGGTAGGTGGCCGCGGCCACGCCGGTTCCGATGAGCAGCGGGCCCTCGCGCCGGACACCCGGCCGTGGATCACGCTCGGCCCAGCCGAAGCGGCGGGCGCCCTCGCGCAGGCACTCCACGAGATGCCGGCTGCTGAACGGTTTGCCGCTGCCGGGCTCGCGCTCGGGTTCGTTGCGCACGCGCAGCTCCACCGGGTCCATGGCGAGCGCGTCGGCGAGTTCGTCCACGGCCGACTCCAGGGCGTACATGCCGGGCGCCTCGCCGGGGGCGCGCATCCAGGACGGACTCGGCACGTCGAGCGGGACCACCCGGTGGGTGCTGAGCAGCGCCGGGGCGGCGTACATGACGCGGGCGGGCACCGCGGCCTGCTCCACGAACTCCTTCACGCGGGAGGTGTGGGTGATCACCTCGTGCAGGACGGCGGTGAGCCGGCCGTCCGGGTGCGCGCCGAGGCGCAGCCGCTGCTCGGTGGGGGCGCGGTGGCCGACGGCGGTGGGCAGATACCGGCGGGGGTAGGCGAGGGTGACGGGCCGGCCGGTGTGCCGGGCGGCCATCGCGGCGAGGACGACGTCGGGGCGCGGGGTGCCCTTGGAGCCGAAGCCGCCGCCGACGTGCTCGCAGACCACGGTGATCCGGTCCTCGGGCAGCCCGAACAGCTGGGCGAGCACGGACCGCACGGTCGTTCCGCCCTGGCTGGAGGTGTACACGGTGAGCCGGTCCCCGTCCCAGTGGGCGGTGCTGGTGTGCGGCTCCATGGGGTGGTTGTGCAGGGGCGGCACCCGGTAGACGGTGTCGACGCGGACCTCGGCGGCGGCGAACGCGGCCTTCGGGTCGCCGTGTTCGACGCGGCCGGGGAAGCCGGCGTTGGCCTCCTCGGGCTCGTAGGCGTCCCGGTGACCGGGGTCCAGGCCGACGTCGTGGGGTTCGGCCGCGCAGGTGACGCGGACGGCCCGGGCAGCGGCGCGGGCCGCCTCCAGGGTCTCGGCGACGGCCAGGGCCACGCACCAGCCCCGGTGCGGCACGTCCGGGCCCTGCAGGACGGCGAGCGTGGCGTCCTCGGGCTCGGCGAGCCGCGGTGCGTCGTCGGGGGTGAGGACGGATAGGACGCCGGGCAGGGCGAGGGCGGCCGAGGTGTCGACGGCGGTGACCCGGCCGCGCGCGACCGGAGCGGGCACGGGCCAGGCGTGGGCGCGGCCGGGCAGGGGGTGTTCGCCGGCGTAACGGGCGGCACCGGTGACCTTCTGCCGTCCTTCCCGACGCTCGACGGGGGCACCCAGGGCTCCACCGGGGGCCGGACACCCTTCCGACCGACGCTCGCCGGACGCCCCGGTGCCGGTGCGGCCGGGGGCCCGATGCCCCTCCGGCCGGAACTCGCCGGACACCCCGGTGTCCATGCGGCCGGGGGCACCGTGTCCTTCCGGCCGGCGCTCGGGGCGGGCCCCGGTGTCGGTGCCGGCTGCTGTGTGCGGTGTGTCCCGGTGCGTTGCCGGAGTGCCCGGGGGGTTGCCGGTCATGCGTTCCTCCTGCTCTCCTCGCTCCTCCCTACCGGCTCAGGCCGCCGCGGGTGCCGGGGCTAGACGGTTCAGGACGTCCAGGGCGAGGTTGTGGGCGAGGGACACCTTGTAGGTGTTGTCGCGCAGCGGCTCGGCGTGGGCGAGTTCCAGGTCCACGGCGCCTTCGAAGGCGGCGGGGGTGGCGGGGGCACCGAGCAGGGCCAGCTCGGCGTGCCGGGCCCGCCAGGGCCGGTGGGCGAGCCCCCCGAAGGCGATGCCCACCTGGTCGACGACGCCGCCGGCGACGCGCAGCACGACCGCCACGGAGGCGAGGGCGAAGGCGTACGACGCCCGGTCGCGGGCCTTGCGGTAGGCGGACGGGACGTCCGCGGTCGCGGCCGGGAGCAGTACGCCGGTGATCAGTTCGCCGGGGCGGATCCAGGTGTCCCGCTCGGGGTGCTCCCCGGGCAGCCGGTGGAACTCGGCCGCCGGAAGGCGCCGCGTGCCCTCGCTGCCGTACAGCTCCACCTGGGCGTCCAGGGCGGCGAGGGCGACGGCCATGTCGGACGGGTGGGTGGCGATGCAGTGCGGGGAGTGGCCGAGGACGGCGTGGTCGCGGTGGACGCCGTCCAGGGCGCCGCAGCCGCTGCCCGGCTCGCGCTTGTTGCAGGGCTTGTCCAGGTCCTGGAAGTACGGGCAGCGGGTGCGCTGGAGCAGGTTGCCGCCGGTGGTGGCGGCGTTGCGCAGCTGCCCGGAGGCGCCCGCGAGCAGCGCCTGGGACAGCGCCGGGTAGCGGTCGCGGACGCGCGGGTCGGCGGCCAGGTCGCTGTTGCGCACGGTGGCGCCGGCGCGCAGGGAGCCGTCGGGCAGCTCCTCGACGCTGTCCAGCGGCAGCCGGCCGACGTCGATGAGGACGGCGGGACGCTCCACGCCGAGTTTCATCAGGTCGACCAGGTTGGTGCCGCCGGCGAGATAGCGGGCGCCGGGGTGGGCGGCGTACGCCTCGACGGCCTCCTGGACGCTGCGCGGCCTGAGGTACCCGAAGCCGTTCACCGGATCACGTCCTCGACCGCCTCGATGATGCGCGGATAGGCGCCGCACCGGCACAGATTGCCGCTCATGCGTTCGCGGATCTCGGACCGGTCCAGCGCAACGGGCCGGCCGGAGGGGACCGCGGGGGCGGTGACCTGGGAGGGGTGGCCGGCCGCGGCCTCGGCGATCACGCCCAGGGCGGAGCAGATCTGCCCCGGTGTGCAGTAGCCGCACTGGAAGGCGTCGCGGTCGAGGAAGGCCCGCTGCAGCGGGTGCGGCTCCTCGCCGTCGCCGCCGAGGCCCTCCACGGTGGTGATCTCGCTGCCGTCGAGGGCGACCGCGAGCAGCAGGCAGCTGTTGAGGCGGCGGCCGTCGACCAGCACGGTGCAGGCACCGCACTGGCCGTGGTCGCAGCCCTTCTTCGACCCGGTGAGACCGAGGTCCTCCCGGAGCAGGTCCAGCAGGGTCCGCCGGTGGTCGATGTGCAGGGTGTGGGGTTTTCCGTTGACCCGGAGGGTGATCCCCGAGTCCGTCGCCAGTTCGTTTTTGCTGGTCATGGCAGGGGGCCTTTCGGACGTGCCCTGATCCGCCCAGACCGCGTATCCACCCGGCGGCGCCTCACACGTCCCGGAGGCCTTCCCTTCGGTCATGGGGACCTGGTGCAGAAGCCGACGCTGACGTCGGCACGGTTGGCGCCGGGCCTGAACAGGACGGTGAGCGCTGCGTACTCAAACCGGCCGCGCCTCGGCGAACTGCGTCCGGTACAGCTCCGCGTACCGCCCGTCGGCGGCCAGAAGCGCTTCGTGCGTGCCCCGTTCCACGATCCGGCCGGACTCGACGACCAGGATCTGGTCGGCGGCCCGCACCGTGGACAGCCGGTGGGCGATCACCACGGCCGTACGCCCCTCCAGAGCCTCGGTGAGCGCTTCCTGGACGGCCGCCTCGGAGGTGTTGTCCAGGTGGGCGGTGGCCTCGTCGAGGATGACCACGCGCTGCCGGGCCAGCAGCAGCCGGGCGATGGTCATCCGCTGGCGTTCGCCGCCGGAGAGCCGGTAGCCGCGCTCGCCGACCACCGTGTCCAGTCCGTCGGGCAGGGACCGGACGACCTCGGCGAGCCGCGCACGGCCGAGCGCGTCCCACAGCTCCTCGTCCGCGGCATCCGGCCGGGCCAGCAGCAGATTGGCGCGGACGGTGTCGTGGAAGAGATGGCCGTCCTGGGTGACCATGCCGAGCGTGCCGCGCAGGGACGCGGCCGTCAGGTCGCGGACGTCCGCCCCGCCGATGCGGACGGTGCCCGCGTCCACGTCGTACAGGCGCGGCAGCAGCTGGGCGATGGTGGACTTGCCGGCGCCGGAGGAGCCGACGAGGGCGACGGTCTCGCCGGGTTCGGCGCGGAAGGAGATGCCGTGCAGGACCTCTGCGCCGCCTCGGGTGTCGAGGGCGGCGACCTCCTCCAGGGAGGCCAGGGAGACCTGGTCGGCGGACGGGTAGGCGAAGCGGACGTCGTCGAACTCGACGGCGACCGGGCCCTCGGGGACCTCGACGGCGTCCGGCTTCTCCTTGATGAGCGGCTCGAGGTCCAGCACCTCGAAGACCCGCTCGAAGCTGACGAGCGCGCTCATCACCTCGACCCGGGCGCCGGCGAGCGCGGTGAGCGGGGCGTAGAGGCGGGTGAGCAGGAGAGCGAGGGACACGACTGCCCCTGCCTGCAGGGTGCCGTGCAGTGCGAACCAGCCGCCGAGGCCGTAGACGAGGGCCAGCGCGAGGGCGGAGACCAGGGTGAGGGAGGTGATGAAGACCGACTGCGCGGTGGCGGTGCGCACCCCGATGTCCCGGACGCGGGCGGCGCGGGCCGCGAATTCGGCGGACTCCTCCTCGGGGCGGCCGAACAGCTTGACCAGGGTGGCGCCGGGGGCGGAGAAGCGCTCGGTCATCCGGGTGCCCATGGCCGCGTTCAGCGCCGCGGCCTCC
Source organism: Streptomyces sp. NPDC037288 (assembly GCF_055603265.1). Lineage (NCBI taxonomy): Bacteria > Bacillati > Actinomycetota > Actinomycetes > Kitasatosporales > Streptomycetaceae > Streptomyces > Streptomyces sp. NPDC037288. Next base: position 95,439 of record NZ_JBVJVY010000010.1, on the reverse strand, counting down.
CGCTGCATACGCGCCATCCGGGTGCCCATGCGGCGGGCGGGCAGCACGAACACCGGCAGCAGCGCCATCGCGAGCAGGGTGATCTGCCAGGACAGGGTCAGCATCACCGCGAGGGTGAGCAGCAGGGTGACCAGGTTGCTCACCACGCCGGACAGGGTGTTGGCGAACGCGCGCTGGGCGCCGATCACGTCGTTGTTGAGACGGCTGACCAGCGCTCCCGTACGTGTCCGTGTGAAGAACGCGACGGGCATGCGCTGCACATGATCGAACACAGCCGTTCTGAGGTCGAGGATGAGCCCTTCCCCGAGCATCGCCGACAGGCGGCGCCCGACGATGCCGAGCCCCGCCTCCGTGAGGGCGACGAGCGCGATGAGCAGGGACAGCCGGACCACCGTGCCGGAGTCGTGCCCCGCCACGATCGCGTCGACGACGCGGCCGGCGAGCACCGGGGTGGCCACGGCGAGGAGGGCCGTCACCACCCCGAGCAGCACGAAACGGACGATGCCCGCGCGGTGCGGGCGGGCGAAGGCGGCGATGCGGCGCAGCGTGGCGCGGGCGAAGGGACGGCGTTCCGACTGCGCGTTCATCACGCTGTGCAGCTGCGTCCAGGCGGTGGTCTCCATGCTCATGGGAGAGACCGTAGAACCTCAACCTTCGTTGAGGTCAATGTTCCTGCCTTTTCACCCCCTGTTGGGGTGGCGCGGAGAACCTCTGCGGATGTGACCGCCCTCCCGCTTCCCCCGGTGCCGCGGGGACGACTCCCCCGTCGCGTCCCCGTCCGCCGGATGCTGTGCCTGGTGCCGCTCGCGCTCGTCGCCGTGGTCGCCGTACGGAACCGCTCCCTGCTCGCCGAGGGCTTCGGCCAGCTGCGCACCGCCTCCTGGCCGTGGCTGCTCGCGGCGGCCGGCGCCACCTGCCTGTCCTGGGTGGCCGCCGCGGTCACCCGCCAGGGCGCCGTGCTGCAGCCGCTGCCGAAGGGGCGGCTGCTGGCCACCCAGTTCGCGGCGGCCTCGGCCAACCATCTGCTGCCCACGGGGCTGGGCGCGGGCGCGGTGAACCTGCGCTTCATGACCGTGTGCGGGGTGCCGCTCGCCCGCTCCTCGGCCGCGCTCGCCCTGTACCTGCTGGCCGAGTCCGTGGGCCGGGTCGGTCTGCTGTCCGCGCTGCTGCTCGCCTTCCCCGGCACGCTCCGGCTCGGCCCCCTGCTGCCGGACGGATCGGTCCTGCCGCTGCTGCTGGGCGCGTCCGGCCTGCTGGTGGTGGCGGCGGTGGCGGCCCTGGTACGGCCGCTGCGCACGCGCGTGTACGCCTTCGTGCGGGACGCCCTCGGCGAGGCGCGGTCGGTGCACACCCGGCCGGCCCGCGCCCTGGCCCTGTGGGGCGGCTCACTGGCCTTTCCCGCCCTGCAGGCGGCGGGTCTCGCCGCGGTCGGCCAGGCGCTGCGGCTTCCGGTGCCGCCCGCCCACATGGCGCTCGCCTACCTCGCGGCGACCGTCGCGGTGGCGCTGGTGCCCACACCGGGCGGCCTGGGTTCCGTCGAGGCGGCGCTGATCGTGGCCCTGGTCGCGGTGGGCGGCCCGGCCGCGGTGGCCACGGCGGTGGTCCTGGCCTACCGCATCATCACCGTGTGGGCGCCGCTCCTGCCGGGGGCGTTGACGCTGGGGGCCCTGGTCCGGCTGAAGGTGATCTGAGGCAGGGTAGCCTTCCGCGTCACGAGCAGGCGAGAAGGAGGGTCTCCCGTGCGGGTCCGCGTGGAGCGCAACGAGTACGTCACCACGGTCGTCCTGTCCAGGCCGGAGGCCCGCAACGCGGTGGACGGCCCCACGGCCGCCGAACTGGCCGCCGCCTTCCGGGAGTTCGAGGCCGATGACGAGGCCCGGGTCGCGGTGCTGTGGGGTGAGGGCGGCACCTTCTGCGCGGGCGCGGACCTGAAGGCGATCGGCACCGGGCGCGGCAACCGGGTGGCGGAGGACGGCGACGGCCCGATGGGGCCGACCCGGATGCGGCTGTCGAAGCCGGTGATCGCCGCCGTCGCCGGACACGCGGTCGCGGGCGGCCTGGAACTCGCCCTGTGGTGCGATCTGCGGGTCGCGGAGGAGGACGCCGTGTTCGGTGTGTACTGCCGCCGCTGGGGCGTGCCGCTGATCGACGGCGGCACGGTACGGCTGCCCCGGCTGATCGGAGCCGGCCGGGCCATGGACATGATCCTCACCGGCCGGCCGGTACCGGCCCGTGAGGCGCACGAGATCGGTCTCGCCAGCCGCCTGGTGCCGACGGGGCGCGCCCGCGCCGAGGCCGAGGCGCTGGCCGCGCGCATCGCCCGTTTCCCCCAGGCCTGCCTGCGCAGCGACCGTGCCTCGGTCCTGGAGCAGCAGGGGCTGGACGAGGAGACGGCCCTGCGCGGTGAACTCCGCCACGGGCTGGGTGTCTTGGCGCAGAGCACGGAGGGCGCCGCCCGTTTCGCCTCGGGCGCCGGTCGGCACGGGTCGTTCACGGACGTGTGAGTGCGCGCCGCGGACCGCGGTCCAAGGGTCCGCACGAGCGCTGCCGGCGGAGGCGGTCCCGCGGGGGCGGGGCTGATCTCCCGGCCGCGGTCGGATCTGGCGGGCGCGGCCGATCACGCCGCCGCCGCACACCACCTCGCACGCGAACCCCGCTCCCCGCACCACCCCGCACGCGAACCCCGCTCCCCGCACACCGGCCTGCTACGGGCGTTGCTGATCGGTGCCGTCCCGGGGGCTGGGCAGCGGCCGTCACGGGGCTGCGCCCCGGACCCTGCCGGGGGCTTCGGCGCTGGGCCCCGGCGGCCTCTCCCACCGGCCGTCCGTCTCGCTCGGCCGAGAGGCAAGAGGGGCGCGGGCGCCGGCCGGGCACCGGCCCTGGGTGAGGCCGGCTCCGAGCACGCCGGGTGCCCGCCGGCCCGCTCAGCCGACGCTCAGCCGTACCTCGCCGCCCTTCGGGTCGACGCGGTCGTGCCAGCGTGCGGTCAGGGTCAGGGTGCGGTTCGGCAGCGCGGTCCCGAGTCCCGGCCGCTCGCGGTGCAGGAGGCGGCCGTCCTGATGGATCCGCAGGACCGGGCGGGTCAGCGGGGCGCTGGTGCGCAGGACGTAACGGGCGGGCGGCGCGGCTTCGTCGATGCGGTTCGGGGCGATCCAGCGCAGCGGCGCCTCGACGGTGAGCGGCACTCCGGGGCCGGGCCAGGGGGTGCCCGCGAGGAAGTCCAGGACGTGACCGGCCGCCCTGGCGCCCTCACCGGCCGCCGTACCGGCGCGCTCGACGGCGTGCAGGAGGTTCCCGGCGGCGAAGACCCCGGTCCGCGAGGTGTGCAGGGCGCCGTCGACGGCGGGGCCGCGGGTGCCGGGGTCCAGGGCGAGGGCGCCGCGGCGGGCGAGTTCGTGGTCGGGGACGAAGTCGCCGGTGAACACGACGGTGTCGCAGACCAGTACCGCCGTACGGCCGTCACGGTGCCGGACGCGGACGCCGGACAGGCGGCCGTGCCCGAGGAGTTCGGCGACCGTGGTCTGCGTCAGCAGCGGAATGCCGTGCCGCAGCCGGGCCGTCCGGGCGCGGGCCCGGCCGCACTGGGCCCGCGCGTGTTCCGTGACCAGGGCGACGACCTCGGCGCCGGCCGCGCGCACGGTGCCGGCCGCCGCGTACGAGACGTCCTCGGCGCCGACGACGACCGCACGGGTGCCGATGCGCTGCCCGAACAGATGGACCGCCTGCTGGAGTTCACCGGTGGTGTAGACGCCGGCGGGGCGGGTGCCGGGCACCAGCCGGGCGGTGCGCGGGCGTTCCCGGGCCCCGGTGGCCAGGACGACGGCCCGCGTCTCGAGGGTCTCGGGCCCACCGGGGCCGACGGCGCGGAGCACGAGGCCGCCACCGGCGCCGGTGATCCCGGGCACGACGCCGTCGACCGGGGCCTCTCCGGCCACCGGCGCGTCGGTCCCCGCCCAGTCCAGGGCCGTCACCCCGGTCCGGATCACCGCGCCCGCGCGGCCGGCGGCCTCCGCCAGCCGGCGGGCGTATCCGGGACCGGTCAGCGGACGCGTCCACGTGCCGAAGCCGCCGTGTGCGCAGTGCCGTGGGACTCCCCCGGGCTCGGCCTCCCGTTCCAGCACCTCCACGTGCCCGGCACCGGCGGCGGCCAGCCGTGCGGCGGCGGCGAGTCCGGCGGGGCCGGCGCCGACGACGAGGACGTCGACACGGCGGGGGCTCGTCATGACCGGTCCCTTCCGAACGGCTCCCGTCGCCCGGGCCCCCCGCCCGCCGGCGCCCGTGCCGCCGACCCGCCTTCGGGAAAACCCCGTTCGAACAGGTCCCGCACCGCCGCCCCGCAGTAGAACCCCTGGCAGCGGCCCGCACGGGCGCGGGTGCGGCGGCGCAGGCCTTCCAGGGTGCGGGGCGGGATCGTGGCGGTGAGGGCGTCGCGGATCTCACCTCGGGAGACGCGCTCGCAGTGGCAGACGAGGGTGCCGTACTCGGGGTCGGCGGCGATGAGGCCGGGCCGTTGGCAGGGGCGTGGAAAGGCCTCGCCGAGGTTGGGCATGGTCACCGGATCCGGCTCGCGCACCGGGCCCAGGTCGAGCCCCGTCCCGGCCAGCAGACCGGTGACATGGGCGGCGATGGCCATCGACGCGGTCAGGCCGGTGGAGCGGATGCCACCGACGGTGACATACCCCTGCTCGGGGTGAGCGGCGATCCTGTAGTCCTCCTGTCCCGTGGCCGCGCGCAGCCCGGCGTAGACCGCGGTGACCTCCTCGTCGAGCAGGGCGGGCAGGATACGGCGGCCCTTGTCCCGCAGCCCGGCCAGGCCCTCGGCGGTGGAGCCGGTGGCCCGCTTGTCGTCGAGGTCCTCGGCGGTGGGGCCGAGCAGCACGTTGCCGTGGACGGTGGGCGCGACCAGGACGCCCTTGCCGAGCGCGGTCGGGACGGGCAGGAGGATGTGCCGGACCAGCGGGCGGGCGAGCTTGTCGTACACCAGGAGCTGGCCGCGGCGCGGGGTGACGGTGAAGTCCTCGTGGCCGAGCAGCCGGTCGACGCTGTCGGCGTGCAGCCCGGCCGCGTTGACGAGCCGGCGGGCGCGCAGGGTGCCGCGCGACGTGGTCAGGCGGTGACCGTCCTCCCACCTCACCTGCCGGACAGCGGTGTTCAGGTGCAGGTCCACTCCCGCGCGGACCGCCTGGGTGGCGTACGCCAGGGTCGTCGTCCAGGGGCAGATGACGCTCTCCCCGGGCACGTGCAGGGCGCCGAGCGCTCCGGGGCCGAGGTGGGGCTCACGCGTGGAGAGCTCGTCGGGGCCCAGCACGGACGTCTCGCGGTAGCCGTTGCGCTCGGCCTTCTCGGCCAGCCGGGGCAGGGCGGCCAGCTGTTCCCCGTCCCAGGCGACCAGCAGGGCGCCGACGCGTTCGACGGGGATGCCGGTCTCGGCGGCGTAGGCGCCCAGCCGTTCGTAGCCCTCGCGGACCACCCGGGCCTCCAGGGTGCCGGGCACCGCGTCGAAACCGGTGTGCAGGATCGCCGTGTTCGCCTTCGACGTGCCCTGCCCGACATCGTCCTGAGCCTCCACCAGGGCGACGCCCAGACGGGGCCGGCGGGCGAGTTCGCGGGCGAGGGCGCAGCCGACGACTCCGGCGCCGACGATCACGACGTCGTACGTCCGGCTCGGCAGCGGGCCTTCCCAGGTGACGGTCATGCGCCGGTCATGCGCCGAGCAGGGCGGCCACGGCGGTGCGGAAGCGGGCGCGGTGTTCGGCGGCCCGGTCGGCGGTGATGCGGGGTTCGTACACGGCGGCGGGCTTCCGGTCGGGCAGTGCCTGTTCGACGGCCAGGGTACGGTCCGCGCCGAGGCGGGCCAGAGTGGCCGCGCCGAGTGCGGTCGCGTCGGGCAGCGCGGACACCTCGACGGGGCGTTGCAGCAGGTCGGCCTGGGTCTGCATGAGCAGGGCCGAGCGGGTCAGGCCGCCGTCGACGCGGAGGGTGTCCAGCGGGGCGCCGAGGTCGGCGGCGGCCGCGTCGGCGAGTTCGGCGACCTGGGCGGCGATGCCCTCGCACAGGGCGCGCACCAGATGGCCGGGGCCGGTGCCGAGGCCGAGCCCGGTGAGCGAGCCGCGCAGGTCGCCGCGCCACCAGGGGGCGGCGAGTCCGGCGAGGGCGGGCACGAAGGTGACGCCGCCGCTGTCGGGGACGGCGCCGCCGACGGGGTCGAGGTCGGCGGCGGAGGAGATGACACCGAGGTCGCAGAGCCAGCGGACGGCGGAGGCCGCGGTGTAGACCTGGCCGTCCAGGCAGTAGGCGGTGGTTCCGGCCAGCCGCCAGGCCACGCAGCTGACCAGGCCCGAGCTGCCGCGCCGGGGGCGGTCGCCGGTGTGCGCGAGCAGGAACGCGCCGGTGCCGTAGGTGCACTTGGCGGCGCCGGGCGCGGTGACGCGCTGGGCGAGCAGGGCGGCCTGCTGGTCGACGGCCACACCGGTGAGCGGGATCTCGCGCCCGAACGCGGTTGTGGTGCCGATGTGCCGGGCGTTGTCGGTCACCTGTGGGAGCCGTTCGTCCGCCAGGCCGTACACCGCCAGCGCCCTCGGCGACCACTGCGCGGTGTCCAGGTCGAGGAGCTGGGTGCGGCCGGCGGTCGCGGCGTCGGTCACGTACGCGCCGGTGAGGCGGTGGACCAGCCAGGCGTCGGAGGTGGTGACCACGCCCTCGCGGGTGAGGTGGCGGCGGATCCAGGCCATCTTGGGCGCGGCGAAGTACGGGTCGAGGGGCAGGCCGGTCAGCTGCCGCAACTCCTCGGCGTGCACGGCGAGTTCGGCGCACACGGTCTCGGCGCGCCGGTCCTGCCACACCAGGGCGTCGGTGAGCGGGCGGCCGTCGGCCGGGTCCCAGGCGAGGACGGTCTCACCCTGGTTGGCGAGGCCCACGGCCACGACGTCCTCGCCGGCCTCGGCGAGCGCCCGCCGGCCGGCGTCGACCACGGAGTCGTACAGTTCGGCCGGGTCCACCTCGACCCGTCCGCCGGGCAGGTGCCGGGGGCGGACCCCGGCGAACGCGGAGCCGAGGACTCCGCGTTCCGGGCAGACCACGAGGGCCTTGGTGCCCGACGTGCCCTGGTCGACGGCGAGCACCGGCTCGGTCATCACGCCTTCTCCCCCTCGCCCCCGAAGATCACATTGCGTCAGCCTGCCGTTGCGCCACGTCCGCGTCAAGCTCCCGCGGACATTCAACTGGCCTGAACAAATGGTTGAGTTGACAACAATGGCAAGGCGGAACCCACACCTCTATAGTGACCGCCGACCAGCGCGCCACCCCACATCGCGCCCCCAGGAGGGCTGTTGCCACGCCACCCCGCCAGCTCGCCCGTGCGCCAGCGGCCCGGGACCGACGGCTGATGGCCAGAGAAGGCCTCCGCCCCTCCTACGACCCCGCCGGCCCCGACCACGCCCTGCGCGCCGCGCTCCAGGACCTGCGCACCGGCCGGTGGATGGCCATGCGCGCGCTGCTCGCGGACACCGTGCACGGGTGGCAGTGGACCCAGCGCACCCAGGTCCTCGCGGCGGCCGCCGCCGGCACCGACGTGGTGCGCACCTGGCTCGCGGAGGAGCCGCACAGCGTGCACGCCGCGGTGATGCACGCGCGGGTCGGCGTGGAGCGGGCGCTGCGGGCCCAGCGGGACAGGCACCGCCGTACCCATGAGTTGTGGATCGAGGCCTGGGACGCCGCCCAGTCCGCCACCCGGATCGCCCCGCACGACCCGGTGCCCTGGGTGTGCCTGCTGGCACTGGCCCAGCTGGATCCGGAGCAGCAGTGGGCGGAGCACCGGGTGGCCGCGCCCGAGCCGGTGCTGCCGCCGGGCCCCTGGGGGCTGCTGGCCGAGGCGGGCAAACGGGACCCGTACAACCGCGAGGCCCACCACCGGATGCTGCAGTTCCTGTACGCGCGGGGCGGCTCGGGCCGGCTCGCCGAGGCCGCCGGCTACGCGCAGTGGGCCACCGCGCAGGCCCCGCCCGGTTCCGCGCTCCACGTGCTGCCGCTGTACGTCCGTGTCGAGCGCTACCGGCGCGACAGCGGTCACGACGCGGCGCTCGACCTGCACTGGGTGGCGGAGGACGCGGCCCGGGAGGCGGGGCGCGCCCTGCGGTCCTGGTTCGAGCACACGGACCCCGTCGAGCGCTCCCTGCTGGACCTCAACCACCTGGCCCACGCCCTGTGGGGCTCGCTGCGGTTTCCCGACGCGGCCCGGGTGTTCGACGCCATCGGCCCGTACTTCACACCCCCGCCGTGGATGTACCGCACGCCCGACCGCGCCCGCGCCGTGGAGGTCTTCACCCAGGCCCGGGAGCGCTGCCGAACGGCCGCGGACGGCTTCCGCCCCTGAAGGCCCCTGAAACTCCCCCGACAGCACCCTGAAACCCCTGAACGCGCCCTGTCCCAAAGCCCGTTGAACCCGGAGGTCCCCGCATGTCCCCCACCCCCGACCCAGCGCCCACCCCGGGCCTGCCGCAGCAGGACGAGGAGCAGCGGCTGCGTGAACTCGGCTACCGGCCGGTGCTGGCCCGCCGCATGGGCGGCTTCGGCAACTTCGCGATCAGCTTCTCGGTGATCTCGATCCTGTCCGGCTGCATGACCCTGTACGGCTTCGGCCTCAGCACCGGCGGCCCGGCCGTGATGCTGTGGGGCTGGGCGGGCGTCGGCCTGTTCGTGCTGTGCGTCGGCCTCGCGCTCGCCGAGGTCACCAGCGCCTATCCGACCTCCGGCGCCCTGTACTACATGGCCGACCGGCTCGGCGGCCGGCGCTGGGGCTGGTACACCGGCTGGCTGAATCTGCTCGGCCTGCTCGGCGCGATCGCCGGCATCGACTACGGCGCCGCCCTGTTCACCGGCGCGTTCGCGAACCTCCGGTGGGGCTTCACGCCCACGCCCGGCAAGACGATGCTGATCTTCTGCGCCATCCTGCTGCTGCACGCGGTGCTGAACCTGTTCGGCGTCCGCCTGGTCAGCCTGCTCAACTCGGTCAGTGTGTGGTGGCACCTGGCGGGTGTCGCGCTGATCGTCGGCGCGCTCGCGATCGTCCCCGACCACCACCGGTCGGCGTCCTTCGTGTTCACGAAGTTCGTCAACGAGACCGGCTGGCACAACCCGCTGTACGTGGCCGCGATCGGCCTGCTGCTCGCGCAGTACACCTTCTCCGGTTACGACGCCTCCGCCCACCTATCGGAGGAGACCTCGCAGGCCTCGGTGTCCGCGGCGCGCGGCATCGTCCGGTCCATCTGGGCCTCCTGGATCGCCGGCTTCGTGCTGCTGGCCGGTCTGAGCTTCGCCATCCAGGACTACGACGCCACGCGCACCACCGCGACGGGTGTGCCGCCCGCGCAGATCCTGCTCGACGGCCTGGGCACCGACGGCGCGAGCGTGCTGCTGCTGGTCGTCATCGTCGCCCAGCTGTTCTGCGGCAACGCCGAAGTCGCCGCGGCCAGCCGGATGGTGTTCGCGTTCAGCCGGGACGGCGCGCTGCCCGGCTCGCACCTGTGGCGCAAGGTGAGCGCCCGCACCCAGACGCCCCTGGCCGCCGTGTGGCTGTCGGTGATCGTCGCCGGCGTCCTCGCCCTGCCCTCGCTGTACTCGGCGACGGCGTACAACGCGGTGACCGCCATCAACGTCATCGGCATCACCCCCGCCTACGCCATCCCCGTGCTGCTGAGACTGCGCGCGGGCGACCGGTTCCGGCCGGGGCCGTGGCAGCTGGGCCGCTGGAGCAGGCCGATCGGCTGGATCGCGGTGGTCTGGGTGGCCTGTGTGACCGTACTGTTCTGCCTGCCGCAGGCCTCGCCGGTCACCGCCGACACGATGAACTACGCCTCCGTGGCACTCGCCGTCGTCCTCGTCCTCGCGACCATCTGGTGGTACGTCGCCCGCCGCTCCTACGGCACCCCGACCGCAGCCGCGTACGGCAGCGACCGCGACCAGGCCGAACTCGCGGAGGGCATCGTCTGAGCCACCTGCCCGAAGAGCGCCGGTCCCGGTACGAACCGGTGTTCCGGATACGGCAGGATGAACGATCGCGCCGGTCACCGGAGTTCCGGGCCGGCGCGATCGCACTTCCCGCACATCGAGCAGGTGACAACGTGACGAGACTTCCCCACTTTGCAGCACGCCCCGGAGGTGACCGGTGAACCGCGCGCTGACCCTGGACGACCTCGTCCTCGCCGGCATCTCCCTCGCGGCGGGCCTGTTGCTCGCCTTCCTGTCGCGCACGCTGCTGCGCTGGCTGGCCAAGCACGCCAAGCGGACCCGCTGGAGCGGCGACGACGTCATCGTGGACGCGCTGCGCTCGGTCGTGCCGTGGGCGGCGATCGCGGGCGGCGCGGCGGCGGCTGCGGTGGTGCTGCCGCTGACCCGGACGGTGCGGCACCACACCGACCAGATGCTGGAGGTGTGGCTGATCCTCGTGGTGACGCTGTCCGCGGCCCGGGTGATCGCCGGTCTGGTCAGCACCCTCACCCAGTCCCGCTCGGGCGTGGCGGGCTCGGCGACCATCTTCGTCAACATCACCCGGGTGCTGGTCCTGGCGATCGGCTTCCTGATCGTCCTGCAGACGCTCGGCATCTCCATAGCACCCCTGCTGACCGCCCTGGGCGTCGGCGGTCTGGCCGTGGCCCTCGCCCTGCAGGACACCCTCGCCAACCTCTTCGCGGGCATCCACATCCTGGCCTCCAAGACCGTCCAGCCCGGCGACTACATCCGGCTGAGCAGCGGTGAGGAGGGGTACGTCGTGGACATCAACTGGCGCCAGACGACGGTCCGCCAGCTGTCCAACAACCTGGTGGTCATCCCCAACGGCCAGCTCGCCAAGGCCAACATGACCAACTACACGCACCCCGAGCAGCGGCTGACGGTGCTGGTGCAGGTCGGGGTGGGCTACGACTCCGACCTGGAGCACGTGGAGCGGGTGACGGCCGAGGTCGTCACGGAGGTCATGCGGGAGGTCGAGGGCGCCGTCCCGGACCACGAGGCCGCCGTCCGCTTCCACACCTTCGGCGACTCCCGCATCGGCTTCACGGTGGTCCTCGGTGTCGGTGAGTTCAGCGACCAGTACCGGATCAAGCACGAGTTCATCAAGCGCCTGCACCGCCGCTACCGCGCGGAGGGCATCAGCGTCCCGGCCCCCGCCCGCACCGTGACGCTGCAGCAGGGGGCGGTGGTGATCCCGCAGCAGCGGAGCGGGGAGGACCTCGCGGCGGGCTCCGCCCGGGACGACCAGCACGGCCGTTGAGCGGCCCAGGCCGGCCCGGGGGTGGCCCCGTGGCCGGCCGAGCGCGAGGTGGGGCCCGTCGCCGCCGGCACGCCGGATGAGGATGCCGCGTTCCGCGCGCCGGCGCGGTGCGGACAGGCGCGGGCGGAGGGGCGGGCTACGGGCTCTGCGCGGACTCCTGCCCCTGCACCACACAGAGGGCCCAGATGATGAACCCGGACAGGGCGATCATCAGGACCGACCACACGGGGTAGTAGGGCAGCGAGAGGAAGTTGGCGATGATCACCAGCCCGGCGATGCCCACGCCGGCGATGCGTGCCCACAGCGACGGCGTGACCAGGCCGAAGCTGACGATCACGGCGATCACGCCCAGGGCCAGATGGATCCAGCCCCAGCTGGTGAGGTCGAACTTGAAGACGTAGTTGGGCGTCGTCACGAAGATGTTGTCCTGGGCGATCGCCATGATGCCCCGGAACACGCCGAGCAGCCCCGCGATCAGCAACATGATGCCGGCGAAGGACGTCAGGCCGCCCGCCCACGCCTGCCTGGCGCTGTGCGGGTGGGCGCGGGTGGAGTGGCTCGTGGCCATGGAAGTACCTCGATACGTTCTCGTGGACGCGGTTCAGCGCCCGGTGGAGGTGGGCGTGGTGCCGGAGCGCCCGGCCGGGCCGGTCTCGCTGAGGACCAGCTCCTTGGCCCGGCGGAACTCGTCGTCGGTGATCTCACCGCGCGAGCGCATGCCGGAGAGCTTGACGAGTTCGTCGGCACTGCTGGTCCTGGCCGGAGCGCCCTCCGCGGTCTGCCGGACGTAGGAGTCGAAGGCCTGCTGCTGGGCACGCGCCTCCGCCAACTCCCGCTTTCCCATGCCCTTGCCGCGGGCGATGAGGTAGACGAAGACGCCCAGGAACGGCAGCACGATCACGAGGAGCGTCCAGCCGGCCTTGCCCCAACCGCTCATCCCGTCATCGCGGAAGATGTCGACGATGATGCGGAACACCAGGAAGAACCACATGATCCACACAAAGAACACCAGCATGGACCAGAAGACCCCCAGCACCGGGTAGTCGTACGCGAGGTACGTCTGCGCGCTCATGCCTCACCTCCGTCGGGATGCCGGCTCGCCGGGATTCGCCGAGCCGGTCTCTGCCGTTCTCACCATGCGCATGGTGCGGGAGGGATCTCCTCACCCGGGGCGGGTGAACGTGCAGGCCGCGGGGTCGGGCAGAGGGAGGACGCCGGACACCGGCGGCACGGGCCCGGTGATCGGCGGCGGTGACGGTCCGCGGCGGGGCGCGGGCGGAGCACGCCCGGCAGGGCGTACGGCACGGCGGCCGGCGGACCGGCAAGCCCCCGCCGGGCCGGATCACCCGGCGCGGGTGATCCCGCCGCCCGGTACGGCGGGTGGGCTGGAGCCGCGGGCGGACGGTCCGTGCGCATCGGCCCCGCCCGGGCCGGACCGGCGGCAAGGGGCCGGCCGCGGGATCAGGAGGGTGGACCATGACCGCGTCGAGTACCGTCACCGTCTCGTCGTCACCGGCCGAGCGAGCGGCCCACGGCAGGGACGCCCGCAGCCGCGCCCCGCGCTCGGGACACGGCGTGTTCGAGGCAGCGCCGGACCGGCCGGACGTGATCGACGTGCTGCAGCGCCAGTCGGCCGCCCGGGTGCCGGAACTGGTGCCGATCCGCTACGGCCGCATGCTGGAGTCCCCCTTCCGCTTCTACCGCGGGGCGGCCGCGGTCATGGCGGCGGACCTGGGCCCCCTGCCGGACACCGGGCTCCAGGTCCAGCTGTGCGGGGACGCGCATCTGCTCAACTTCCGGCTGCTGGCCTCGCCCGAACGGCATCTGGTCTTCGACATCAACGACTTCGACGAGACGTTCCCCGGCCCGTTCGAATGGGACGTCAAGCGGTTGGCGGCCAGCTTCGTCATCGCGGGGCGGGCCAACGGCTTCACGGCCACGGAACAGAACGACGCGGTACGCACCTGCGTGCGGTCCTACCGGGAGCGGATGCGGGAGTTCGCCGGCATGCGCACACTGGACATCTGGTACGCGCGGGACGACGCCGACCGGATGCGCGACCTGCTGGCCTCCTCGATGGACGAGGCGGACCGGCGCCGTACGGCCCGGGCGACCGCGCGCGCCCGCACCCGGACGCATCTGAGGGCCTACGCCAAGCTCACCCGGCGCACCCCCGAGGGCCGGCGGCTCGCGGCGGACCCCCCGCTGATCATTCCGCTGCGAGAGCTCCGGGGCGCGGCCTCCGACGGGGAGGACAAGGAACTCCAGACGCTGCTGGGGAGCTACGCGCGCACGCTTCCCGCGGACCGACGGCACCTGCTGCGCCACTACCGGCTGGTGGACCTGGCCCGGAAGGTGGTGGGGGTCGGCAGCGTCGGCACCCGCTGCTGGATCCTGCTGCTGCTCGGCCGGGACGACGACGATCCGCTGCTGCTGCAGGCCAAGGAGGCCCGGGAATCGGTCCTCGCGGCACACACGGACGGTGAACGGTACGACAACCAGGGCCACCGGGTGGTGGCCGGGCAGCGGCTCATGCAGACGGCCGGCGACATCTTTCTGGGGTGGACGCGGGTCATGGGCCTCGACGGGCACGAGCGGGACTTCTACGTACGGCAGCTGTGCGACTGGAAGGGCATCGCCCGGCCGGAGACCTGGGATCCGGACCTGCTGAAGCTGTTCGGCCAGGTGTGCGGGGCATCCCTGGCCCGGGCCCACGCACGGTCGGGCGATCCCATCGCCATCTCCGCCTACCTCGGCAGCAGTGACCGCTTCGACCGTGCGCTGACCCGGTTCGCGCAGGCCTACGCGGAGCGCAACGAGCGGGACTTCGAGGCCCTGGGCGAGGCCGCGCGCTCGGGACGGATCGTGGCGGCCGACCGGTGAGCGCCCGTCACTCCGGCAGCTGCCGCATCTCCACGACCCGCAGGCCCAGGGACTGGCAGCGGTTCAGCAGCCCGTAGAGGTGCGCCTCGTCGATGACACGACCGAACAGCACCGTCTGACCGGACATCCTCACGTGATCCAGCTCCGGGAAGGCCTTGGTGAGGGTCTCCGACATGTGTCCCTCGACACGGATCTCGTAGCGCATGTGCCGTTCTCCCGCCGCGTGCCTGCTGCGCTCCTCCCTGCGATCCTGCTCCGCCCCGGCACACCGGGCCTCACCCGGCACAGGTGATCCGGGCCGGGATTCAGTGCGTCAGAGCGAGCTTGAAGGCGATGATGGCCAGGCCCAGCAGCAGATTGACCACGGCGGTGCCCACGACCAGGCGCCACGACGCCCCAGCCCGCCGTGCGCCGGCCACGGACCAGCCCACCTGGCCGGTCACGGCGACGGCGACCGCCAGCCAGACCGCACCGCCGACGTCCAGTCCGAGCAGCGGGCTCACGGCGACGGCGACGGCCGGCGGGACGGCCGCCTCGACGATCGGCCACTCCTCGCGGCACACCCGCAGCACGGTCGGCCGGTCCAGCGCCCGTTGCGCGAGACGGGCCCCGAACAGTTGGGCGTGGACGTGTCCGATCCAGAAGACGAGGCCGGTGAGCGCCAGCAGCAGCACCAGTTCCAGGCGGGGGAACTTCCCCAGGACGCCGGCGCCGATCACCACCGACGCCGCGAGCATCGAGCCGTACACGGCACCCGTGTAGTCGGCGTGGGCGCGGCGCTCGGTACGGCGTTCCCGGGCCGGGGTGCGGCCGGTCGAGGACCCTGTGGGCTTCATGCTCAGTCCATGGTGTTCAGTCCACGGCGCCGGTCGCGCCGGCCGGTGCGCCGTCCTGCGACGGCCGCGGTCGGCGGGCCGGCACGGCCGGCAGGTGCGGGGTGACGAGGAAGGTCGCCAGCGTGATCCCGCCGGTGGCGAGGATCGCCGCCCTCAGACCGTCCAGCTGTGCCGAGGCGTAGGAGTCCGTGAGGGCGTCGACCTCGGACGGCGGCAGCCCGGCGCTCTGGGCGGCGGTGCGTATCCGGTCGGTGGGCACGAAGCTGACCCCGGCCTCCAGACGGACATGCGTCTGCTGACGGGCCTGGGCCGACAGCTGGGGGTGGGTGTCCACTTCCGTGGTGAACGCGTGAGCCAGCGCGCCGATGAGGATCGAGCCGATGAGCGCGGTGCCCAGCGCCGAGCCGAGGTTCTGTGCCGTGAACTGCAGGCCGCCCACCTCGCTGCGTTCGTCCTCGCCGACGCTGGACTGCACGACGTTGCCCAGCTGCGAGGCGAGCAGTCCCATGCCGACGCCGAGCACCGCCATGGCGCCGGCGAACTGGGCGTCGTCGATCTTCGGGTCGATGGTGGCGAGCAGCCACACGATGGCCACGGTCAGCGTCAGCAGGCCCAGCCGGACGACCCGGCGCGGCCCCATGGTGCGGCCGAGCCGGGCGGCGCCGAGGGAGGTGACGAGCATCGTGGCGGACACCGGCAGCAGCCTGAGCCCTGTCCGGAAGGCGTCGAAGCCCTGTACGACCTGCAGGTACAGGGGGATGGTGAAGAACAGCCCCAGCAGGATCAGGTTCTGGCTCAGCAGGGTGAGCAGGCCGGAGCGCAGGGGTGGCCGGCGGAACAGGGACAGGTGCACCAAGGGGTCGGCGCCCGCGGCCTCGCGTCTGCGCTCCCAGCGCACGCAGAGGGCCAGCACCGCCACGCCGGCGCCGACGACGAAGAGGGTGGGAGCGAAGCCGAGGACGGTGAAGGGCGGATTGCGCGGCTGCACCCAGCCCCAGGTGCTGCTCTGCAGCACGCCGAGCACGCCCAGCCCCAGTCCGACGGCCGAGAGGGCCGCGCCGACCACGTCCAGCCGGGGCGGCGGCCCGGTCCGCGCGGCCTCCTTGATCACCCGGTGGCACAACAGGACGAGGGCGACGACCACGACCTCGCCCGCGAAGACGAGCCGCCAGGTCAGATAGGTCGTCACCCAGCCGCCGAGCAGGGGCCCCACCGCGATGCCGGCCCCCGCCAGTCCGCCGATCACGCCGTAGGCGACGGCCCGCTCCCTGCCTCGGTAGGCCTCGGCGACCAGGGCCGCCATGGCGGGCAGCACCATCGCCGCCCCGAGTCCCTCGATCACCGACCAGCCCAGTGCGAGCACCCACAGGGTCGGTGCCACGGCGGTGAGGGCCGAACCGGTGCCGTAGACGATCAGACCGAGCAGGAAGAGGCGACGGCGGCCGTGGATGTCGCCCAGCCGGCCTCCGATGATCATGAACGCGGCCATGACCAGCGCGTACAGCGTGATGACGGCCTGGATGGCGGTGACCTCGGTGTGGAAGTCCTCGACCAGCTGGCTGATGGAGACGTTCATGACCGACGTGTCCAGGACCATCAGGAACTGGGCCGCCCCCAGCACCATCAGAGCTCGCCAGTGTCCCAAGGTGTCCACCACCTCACCGAGTGTTCCCGGGCGCTCGCGGCCCCGTCGGCGGCGGTCCCCGGTCTGTTCGGCCAGCAAAGCGCCGGGGGCGCGTCCGCGCCTCACCCGCCCCGGGGGAGCCCGCCGGCCGGATGCCGGATCACCCCGTGGTCGCGGGCCCGGCGCACCGGAGCCCGCGCGTCCCGGCCGCCCGCCGCCTCGGCGGCCTGCGGGGCCGTCGGCCCGCTCGGGCGGGTGCCGCCGTCACCGCTCGTCCCCGCGCGGACCGGGCGCCCCGCGGGCGGCGTCGAGCTGGACGCGGCCGGCGGCCGCCAGCAGGGCGAGCAGGGCGAGGACGCCGAGCAGCACGAGCACCAGCAACAGGACGGTGAGCACCGTCGGATGGTTCCACAGCGCGAACACCAGCGCGATGATCAACAGGGCGAGGAGCGCGATGGCCCGGCGGTAGACCAGCGCCCATGCGCCGACGCGCCCGGTGCTGATGTGGTGGGCGGCGGCCCAGCGCGCCGCGGAGTCCGCGGTGCGGTCGGAGTAGCCGCGGACGGCCACGGGCAGCCGCCCGGGGCCGACGAGATAGGCGCCCAGTGCGATCACCACGCCCAGCACGACGACCGTACGCAGGCTGACCCGCAGGAAGCGCAGGAGGGTGTCGAAGACGGCGGCTGCGGCGTCCTTGGACTGCACCTGGGGCGGCAGGTGGTCCAGGTAGTAGTGGCGTGCCACGACCAGGCCGATGGCCAGGACCAGGCAGGCGAAGGCGGCGCCCAGAGCGGTCCGCGCCAGGGCCCGGCGCCGGTGGTGGGCCAGGAAGACCCCGACGGCCCCGAGGAGGACCACGAGGACCGGGAACCAGTTCCCCACGACGTCGAGGAGATGGGCGCCCTTGCGGAACTTGGCGAGCTCGTCCGAGTGGAAGAGCACCAGCTGCTTGTTCACCTGCGGAATCTTCTCGGCGGGTTTCAGGCCGGCGTCGACCAGCTTCTGCTTGACCCGGTCGACGGCGGTGCCCACGTCCAGGGTGACCGTGCCGTCGCTGACTCCGACCGCGCCTCGTCCCTTGCCGGTCAGGGCGTGCACGACGGCGTTGTGGGCGACGCGGTTGGCATCGCGCCACACCGTCGCGAACGCGTCGCTCCGGACGACGCGGGTGGCGATCTTGGTCACGGCCTGGTCCACGGCCGAGTCGATCTGCGGTCCGAGCCGGCTGAGCGCGTCGGCGGCGCGCGGCGGCAGGCCCTGGGACTGCAGCCAGGAGGCGATGTCCCCGGCGACCTGCTTGCCGTCGACGTGGGCTCCCACTGCTTCGGTGATCCGGTGGACCGCCGCGTCCTGGACGGCCGGCTCGGTGGCCAGGGGTGCGACCGTGGCCACGTAACGGTCGGTGTCGAGCGCGATGTCGTGCACCCAGACGGCGAGGAGCGCGACGGGAACGAGGATGCAGGTCAGCACGATGAGCACGGCCGAGGCGGTGTTGCGCGCGACGCGGCCCGCGGCGGAGCCCTGGGAACGGCCCGCCGGCGGTTCGCTGCGGCTGCCGGCGGCTGCGCGCTCGCGGCCGGATTCCTGCGGGTCCGGCTCCGGTGGCTGTGGATCGGGCGGCTCGGTCACAGGGCCTCCGGCGCGATGGGGTGTCTGTACAGCACCATTGCGTCAGCCCCGCGGACACTTCGCGCGCGGGCCGGTCCGGACGGGTTACGCCGCTCACCCACGAGGAGGCACGGCGTCACGAGCCGCCCGCCGGACGGTCGCGCAGCGGAGGCGGGCTGCCGAGGCGGCGCGCCAGGAAGGGCTCCTGCGCCACTACGGCGCCCGTACCGATGCAGACGGCAGCGGCGACGCCCATCACGATCAGCCAGGACAGGAGCACGAACACGGACCCCAGGGGGCCGTAGCTGGCGAGGGCCCGGTCGAGGGCCCGCGGCATGTACAGCCGCGCGGTCAACGCCAGGCCGGTGAGGACGCTCGCCGCGATCAGGGCGCCCGGCAGCAGGGGCTTCCAGCCGACCATGCCGCCGAGCAGCAGATGCTGGGTCCACCACCACAGGCCCACCTGGCTCGCCCAGGTGAGGGGGACGCCGAGCCAGGCGCCGGCTCCGAAGCCGTCGCGCAAGGGGCCCTGCAGCACGAGGGCACCGAGCCACAGGCCCAGCCAGGCCAGCCACCGCCAGGGGGCGATCCGGGTGCCCGCGCGCGGGATCTCCCAGGCCCGCTTGCACAGGCGTTGCACGGCCCGGCTGACGGCGGTGGCCGACAGCAGCACCATCAGTCCGCCGATCACGCCGGTGGTCTGGTGAAGGTCGCTGCTAGCGGGGTCGAGCACCTGCTCCAGCTGGGTACGCGCCGAGTCGGTCAGCCCGAGGACCGCCGTCGTGGAGGAGACCAGCTGATGGCGCACCGCCGTCGGGGCGTACGCGGCGACGACGAACAGCAGCGGGACCGCGGTCAGAAAGCACTGCGCCGCGATCCGCGTACCGGAGTCGAAGATGTTCACCGACACCATGCGGTCCGCGAGATGCGTGACCAGGGGGAACCGGTTCTCCGCCCGCCGGTGCACCGACTTCGCCCAGGCGGTCAGCCTCCGAGCACGCCCCGCCGCCATCAGGGTCCCGGGGTAAGACTCCGCGGGGCCGCCCGGCCCGCGCCTGCTGACGGCACCCCGACGGTCGGCATGGCATCGCTCCCTTCGCTGGAACCAGGGTGCGGGGCCGAGCGCGGTCCGGCACTCCGGGACCGTCCGGCGGGTCACCGCCCACTGCGTGTGCGGGTCCTCGCGCCGCATGGTGGACTGGAAGGGCAACGGGGGGTGGCGAGCGTCCGGCTGCGAGCCGCTGCCGGGGGGGCCGACGGGCGGGCGCGGTGCCGGCTCGCATGCGTCCCGTGAGGAGAAGCCATGGACAGCGTCGAAGAGATGGGGCCGGTCGACTACCTGGTCATCGAGTTCCCCGGCAACCGTATGACGGGGGAGGCGTTCCCGCTGCTGGTCGATCTCGTCGACCGCGGCATCGTCCGGATCATCGACCTCGCCTTCGTCCGCAAGGAGACCGACGGCTCGGTCGTGGGTCTGGAGCTGCGGGACCTCGGCGACGAGATGGACCTGTCGGTCTTCGAGGGAGCCTCGGCCCGCGTGCTCGACCAGGGAGACCTCGACGAGGCTGCCAACGCGCTGGAACCGGGCAACTCGGCCGCGGTGCTGATCTACGAGAACCTGTGGGCCGCTCCCCTGGCCGCCGCGCTCAGGCGCAGCGGAGCACAGCTCGTCGCGAGCGGCCGCATACCGGTGCAGGCGCTGCTGGCGGCGCTGGACGCCACGGAGCAGACGGTGCCGCCCGGCGGCTCGGCGGTGGCCTGAACCCGCACTGCGCACGGACCCCATGGGAGATGACCGAACATGCCCGGACTGCTTCGAGGCGTCGCACGCACCGCCGTCGTCGCCGGAACCGCCACCGCCGTGTCCAACCGCGTCTCGCGGCGGCAGGCCGGCCGGTGGGCCCAGCAGGACTACGAACAACAACAGCAGCAGTACGCACAGCAGCAACAGGCGGCGCCCGCTCCCCCCGCACCGCCGGCCGCTGCCGCCGACGACATGACCGAGAAGATCGGTCAGCTCAAGCAACTGGCCGATCTGAAGGCCCAGGGAGTCCTGACGGACGAGGAGTTCGCGGAGCAGAAGCGGCTGCTCCTGGGCTGAGCCACGTCCCCGGGGGCTACCCTCGGCACAGCATGACCGCCTCGACCGACCCCCGATCCCTGGACCGGCGACTGGACGCGCTCGCCCGTCAGCCGTTCCGGGCGAGGTTCCACCTGCGTGGACGGGACCGGGCCGCCGCCGAGCTGAAGGGGCCGGCGACGCTGCGGTGGCACGCCTACGACCTGATCGCCCGGCGGCTGGCGCCGGCCCAGCCGCACAAGGACGGCAAGCAGACGCCGTACCGGGGCCACCCGGTCTTCGTGGCCCAGCACGCGACCGCCACCTGCTGCCGTGGCTGTCTGGAGCGCTGGCACGGGATCCCGAAGGGGCGGGAGCTGACCCGGGCCGAGCATGTGTACGTGGTGGACGTGATCTGCCGGTGGATCGAGCGTGAGATGACGGGCGGGACCGCGGGCGGCCCCGGCCCCGCACGCCCCGGCTGATCACAGCGGCGGCACCTTCCCCGGCCGGGACCCCTGTCGAACAGACACCGGTCACGAGATATCTTGATGTCGAGCAATGTTGCAGACGTGGAGCGGAGCACCCGGTGACTGACTCGACCATCATCTACACCTACACAGACGAGGCCCCGGCCCTGGCGACGCATTCGTTCCTGCCGGTGATCCAGGCGTACGCCTCGCAGGCCGGTGTGCCCGTGACCACCCGGGACATCTCGCTGGCCGGACGCATCATCGCCCACTTCCCGGAGTACCTGAACGAGGACCAGCGCATCCCGGACGCGCTGGCCGAGCTGGGTGAGCTGGCCAAGACTCCCGAGGCCAACATCGTCAAGCTGCCGAACATCTCGGCGTCCATCCCGCAGCTGAAGGCCGCCGTCGCCGAGCTGCAGGGCAAGGGCTACGCGCTGCCGGACTACCCGGACGACCCGAAGACCGACGAGGAGCGCGAGATCCGCGCCCGCTACGACAAGGTCAAGGGCTCCGCCGTCAACCCGGTGCTGCGTGAGGGCAACTCCGACCGCCGTGCCCCGGCCTCGGTGAAGAACTACGCCAAGACCCACCCGCACCGCATGGGCGCCTGGACCCCCGAGTCCAAGACCAACGTGGCCACGATGGGCGAGAACGACTTCCGCTCCACCGAGAAGTCCGTCGTCGTCGCCGAGGACGGCGCGCTGAAGATCGAGCTGGTCGGCGAGGACGGCACCACCACCGTCCTGAAGGAGTCCGTACCGGTCCTCAAGGACGAGGTCGTCGACGCCTCCGTCATGCGCGTCGCCGAGCTCGAGGCGTTCCTCGCCGCCCAGGTCGCCCGCGCCAAGCAGGACGGCGTCCTGTTCTCGGTGCACCTCAAGGCCACGATGATGAAGGTCTCCGACCCGATCGTCTTCGGTCACGTGGTGCGTGCCTTCTTCCCGAAGACGTTCGCGAAGTACGGCGCGACCCTCAAGGCGGCCGGCCTCACCCCGAACGACGGCCTCGGCGGCATCCTGAAGGGCCTGGAGAACCTGCCCGAGGGCGCCGAGATCAAGGCCTCCTTCGACGCCGAGATCGCCGAGGGCCCGGCCCTCGCCATGGTCGACTCCGACAAGGGCATCACCAACCTGCACGTGCCCTCGGACGTCATCGTCGACGCCTCCATGCCGGCGATGATCCGCACCTCCGGCCACATGTGGGGCCCGGACGGCCAGGAGGCCGACACCCTCGCCGTCATCCCGGACTCCTCCTACGCCGGTGTCTACCAGGCCGTCATCGAGGACTGCCGGGCCCACGGCGCCTACGACCCGTCCACCATGGGCTCGGTCCCCAACGTCGGCCTCATGGCGCAGAAGGCCGAGGAGTACGGCTCCCACGACAAGACCTTCGAGATCCCGGCCGCCGGCACGGTGCGCCTGACCGACCAGGCCGGCAACGTCCTGATCGAGCAGCCGGTCTCCCAGGGCGACATCTTCCGCGCCTGCCAGACCAAGGACGCCCCGATCCGCGACTGGGTCAAGCTGGCCGTCACCCGCGCCCGCGCCACCGGCGACCCGGCCGTGTTCTGGCTGGACGAGGGCCGCGCGCACGACGCCAACCTGATCGCCAAGGTCAAGCAGTACCTGCCGGAGCACGACACCGAGGGCCTGGACATCAGGATCCTGTCCCCGGTCGAGGCCACCAAGCTGTCGGTGGAGCGCATCCGCCGCGGCGAGAACACCATCTCGGTCACCGGCAACGTGCTGCGCGACTACCTGACCGACCTCTTCCCGATCCTGGAGCTGGGCACCAGCGCCAAGATGCTGTCGGTCGTCCCGCTGATGGCGGGCGGCGGCCTGTTCGAGACGGGCGCCGGCGGCTCCGCGCCGAAGCACGTCCAGCAGCTGGTCAAGGAGAACTACCTGCGCTGGGACTCCCTCGGTGAGTTCTTCGCGCTCGTCCCCTCCTTCGAGCAGTACGCCACCGCGACGGGCAACGCCCGCGCCAAGGTCCTCGCCGACACCCTCGACCGCGCCACGGCGACCTTCCTCAACGAGGACAAGTCCCCGACCCGTCGCGTCGGCGGCATCGACAACCGCGGCAGCCACTTCTACCTGTCCCTGTACTGGGCGCAGGAGCTGGCGAAGCAGACCGACGACGCCGGCCTGGCCAAGGCGTTCGCGTCGCTCGCCGAGACCCTCGCGGCGAACGAGCGGCAGATCGTCGACGAGCTGATCGCGGTCCAGGGCTCCCCGGCCGACATCGGCGGCTACTACCAGGTCGACAAGGCCAAGGCGGACGCGATCATGCGCCCGTCGGCCACCTGGAACGAGGCACTGGCGTCCCTCAGCTGACACCTGCGGCGCCCCAGCCGCTCACCTGAGCGACCCTCCGCCCCGGCCGGTACCCCCGGCCGGGGCGGAGCCGCATCCACACCACTGACAACACCCCGGAGCCGCCCGTGTCCTCGTTCGAACTCCTGCCTGGTGCCGCCGGGTCGCCCGTACTGCTGCACGTGCCGCACTCCGCGCGGGCAGTTCCGCAGGACGTGCGCCGGGGGATCGTGCTGGACGACCGTGCGCTGGAGCGGGAGCTGGACCTCATCACGGACGCGCACACCGCGGAGCTCGCCGAGCGGGCCGCCGGCCTGGCCGCCGTCACACCGTGGCGGTTCGTGAACCGGCTGTCCCGGCTGGTCGTGGACCCGGAGCGGTTCCCGGACGAGCGGGAGGAGATGACGGCCGTCGGCATGGGCGCCGTGTACACGCGGACCACGCAACGGGGCGAGCTGCGGCCCGCGAACACCGATCCGGAACCGCTGCTGGCACGGTACTTCCGGCCGTACGCGCGCGCCATGACCGAGGCGGTCGCGGACCGGCTGGCCGCGACCGGGCGGGCCGTGGTGATCGACGTGCACTCCTATCCGAGCGAGCCGCTCCCCTACGAGCTGCACACCTGCGGTCCCCGTCCCCCGGTGTGCCTGGGCACGGACGCCTTCCACACCCCACCGGAGCTGACCGAGGCGGCCCGCAAGGCGTTCGCGGCCTGCGGGACGACCGGGCTGGACAGCCCGTTCGCCGGAACGTACGTACCGCTGGACTTCTACGGCAGCGACGCCCGCGTCCGTGCCCTGATGGTGGAGATCCGCAGGGACGTCTATATGGCCGAGCCGGGCGGCCCGGCGGGGCCGGGGCTGGACCAGCTGGCGAACGCCCTGGCCGAACTCGTCAACGCTGCCTGAAGCGCCCCGACAGGGGCGCGGGGAACCGCGCGGTCGACCGAGAACGACGCCACGGACGCCCGACGGCACAAGGCGGCACCCCGGTAGGCGCCCCCCACCTGGCGCACTACCGCACGACAGCCGGAGGCACCTGTACCAGGGTGGTCGCATGACCGAGGAGACCACCCTCACCGGCCAGGCCCCGCCGCCCGTGCGCGACTGGCCCGCGTTCGACCTGGACGGGACGGACTTCGACCCGGTCCTCGCCGGCCTCATGCGCGAGGGTCCGCTGACCCGCATCCGGCTGCCGTTCGGTGAGGGCTGGGCGTGGCTGGCGACCCGCTACGACGACGTGAAGCTGATCACCAACGACCCGCGGTTCAGCCGAAGTGAGGTGACCCGCCGTCAGATCACCCGGCTGGCACCCGACTTCGCGCCCCGTCCCGGCTCGCTCGCCTGGGCCGACCAGCCCGACCACAACCGGCTGCGCAAGCCGATCGCCGGCGCGTTCACCATGAGCGCGATGAAGCGGCTGCGGCCCCGCGCGCAGGCGTTCCTGGACGAGCTGGTGGAGGGGGTCGTACGGGACGGGCCGCCGGCCGATCTGGTCGAGCGGGTGCTGGAGCCGTTCCCGATCACCGTCGTCAGCGAGGTGATGGGCGTACCGCCCGCCGACCGCGAGCAGGTGCACGCCTGGACCAGGGAGATCATCTCCACCACCGGGGCCGAGGCGGCCGGCCGGGCCAAGACCGGGCTGTACGGCTGGATCACCTCCGTCGTCCGGGCCGGCGCGCACAGCACGGACGAGGACGTCTACTCGATGCTCGGCCGGGCCGTCGCGGGTGGGGAGATCAGCGAGGAGGAGGCCGTCGGGCTGGCCGGCCCGCTGCAGATCGGCGGCGAGGCCGTCACCCACAACTGCGGGCAGATGCTGTACCTGCTGCTGACCCGGCCGGAGCTGATGGAGCGGATGCTCGCGCGTCCCGAGGCGCGCGGTCCGGTGCTGGACGAGCTGCTGCGCTACATCCCGCACCGCAACACGGTCGGGCTCGCCCGGGTCGCCCTGGCGGACGTGGAGATCGCCGGCCACCGGATCGCCGCGGGCGAGCCGGTCTACGTCTCCTACCTCGCCGCCAACCGCGACCCGGACGTCTTCCCGGACCCGGACCGCATCGATCCCGGCCGCGACCCGAACCCGCATCTGGCGTTCGGCAACGGCCCGCACTTCTGCACCGGCGCGGTGCTGGCCCGGCTGCAGACCGAGCTGCTGGTGGACACGTTGCTGGACCGGCTGCCCGGGCTGCGGCTCGCCGGGCCGGCCGAGCAGGTGCGGTGGCGGCACAAGACCATGATCCGCGGCCCGCGGACGCTGCCCGTCACCTGGTCCTGCTGACCGGTTCAGGCCCGCAGCCACTCCGTGACGATCACCTCCGCGCCGGCCCGCAGCCTGAGGGCGAACGGGCCGCCCGGTGCGGTGTCGCTGCTGAAGCGGCCGAGGGTGTCGACCATGACCGGGCGGGCGGTCTGCGGGCCGCCGAGCACCTCGATGCGCGCCGACTGCGGCGGCAGCACCTGACCGATCAGCCCGTCGTCGGTGACCTCGACGTCGACGGTGACCTCACCCGCCTGGAACGTCAGCATCCGCGGTGCGTCCGCGACGCCCCTGACCGGCAGCGCGTCGGCGAGCGAGTCGAAGGTCAGCTCGGCGAGCTTCGCGTCCAGGTCGTGCAACGCGTAGGCGTCCAGGGCCAGTTGGCGCAGGAAGTCGGGGACCGGGTCGAGGACGGAGGCCGCCTGGCGCAGCTCCTCCTCGAGCAGGGAGTCCGCCGACTCCTCGTCCGTCGCGCCCGGTTCCGGGAACCGATGGTCGTCGTTCACGCCGCACCCCGTGCGTCCATCCGGGCCCGCAGCCGGCGCAGACAGCGCTGGCGCAAGGGGCCGATGCTGCCGACCGCGATACCGAGCGCGGCCGAGATCTCACCGTAGCTGGGCGGCGGGGAGGCCACCAGCACGCGCAGCAGCTGCCGGCAGCGATCCCCCAGTCCGTCCAGCTCCTGCCACAGGCGGCGCACCCGCTCGGCCCGGTCCGCCGCCTCCTCCGAATCGATCAGCGACTCCTCGGGCGTCCGGTCGTCGCTGGCCCGGTCCAGCACCCGCGGGTCGTCCGTCAGGGTCAGCCGGCTCAGGGCCTTGAGCACCTTCAGGCACTCGTGGCGGGTGGTACTGGCCAGCCAGGAACCGGCCTTGTCGGGTTCGCGGATCCGGCCCAGGTGCTGGGCGAAGCGGAACCACACGGTCTGGTAGACCTCGTGCCCGTCGGCGTCGGAGAGCCGGTGTGCGCGCACGACCGACCACACGAGCGGACTCATCCCTTCCACCAGCGCTTTCCAGGCCGCGGCGTCCCCGTCGACGGCGGACTGGACCAGCGCGCCGACCTCTGTTCGGTCCACGGCTCCACCCCTCGTGTACGGCACGTCATGGTACGCCGTGGAGCGGAGCGTTCCTGCCCTCATGCGGGCACGGCCGGGGCGACGACGGGGACGGGGCGCCAAGTGGGCGGCCGGAGCGCCGGGACGTGCGCCCCGCGCACCTCGGCGGTGTCCGTGGTGACCGCGAGCAGGCGCGTGCGCGCCGCGCGCGGGTCGCGCTCCCGGTGCGCCGTCATATGGGCGGCGACCAGGCCCGCCACGACGGGTGTGGCGAAGGACGTGCCGCTCCACAGCGCGAGTCCGTCGAACATCACCTGGTCCGGCTTGGCCCCGGTGTTCTCCCGGCCCTCGCTCAGCACACCGGTGTGGCGCGGGAACTGACAGGTGCAGGGATAGTCGAAGCCGAACCGGCAGGCGTCGTAGGTGGAGTGCTGGTAGACGTACGGCACGGGGGTGCCGAATCCGGTGAGGGCGCTGGTGAGGCGCTCGCCCGGGGCGTAGGCCCGAACCCAGGGGCCGTGGTTGCTGAAACAGGCCGCGCCGTCGCCGTCCGCGCGCAGCGCGCCGACCGACAGCACACTGTCCGCGTACTCGGGCAGGGCGGCGTACGCGGCGGGCCAGAACGGCGTGTCACTGGCGTTGTTGCCGGCGGCGGCCACCAGCAGGGTGCGCTGCTCGCGCAGTTCGCGCATGAACGCGTCCAGGCCGATCAGACCGTCCCCGTTCTCGGTGGGGGTGCCGGCGGAGAGACTGATGATGTCGGGCCAGCCGCCCTGGTCGACCGCCTCGAAGAGCCGGGCGCCGAACTCGGACTCCAGGACGGCCCCGCAGTCGTTCAGGGTGCCCCGGACGGTCACGTCGGTGTTGGGTGCGACGGCCGCGAGGATCCCGGCGATGAACGTGCCGTGGCCGACGTACTGGCGCAGTACGCCGTCGGCGTCGGTCTCGGCCGACTGGGCGTCGCCGGTGGTGTGGGCGAGCAGCGGGTAGGAGCCGTGGTCGTGCACGAGACCGGTGTCGATCACGAGGACGCCGACGGCGCTGTGCGTGTCGTAACGGCCCTCGACGGCGGCCGGGTTGGCGAGTCCGGTGCGCGCGACGGGCACCGGTTCGTCGCCGGGGCAGGCGTTGACCGCGATGTGCACCACGTGGTTGCGGCCCACCAGCCTGCGGCCCCGGCGGTCCTCGGCCTCCCGCAGGGCGCGCAGCGCGTGCGGGACGGTGTCGTCGCCGGCGTCCGGGGCGTCGATCCGGATGCGGGTGACGCCGGTGCGGTTGGCCTGCGGACCGTCCCGGCGGACGTGGTCGGGGACGAGGCCGTCGGTCGCGGTGAAGTGGGCGCGCACGGTGTCCTCGACGACGCGGGCCTCCTCGCCGTCCCGGGCCAGGACGACCCCCTTCTCGTAGAGGAAACGGGCGTCCTCGTCCGGGCCCATGGCCAGCGTGACGCCGGACATGGACTGCTGGATGTGCGCGAACTGCTCGTGGAATCGCTGGGGTGCCATGACCTGTCCTCCCCCTGAAGACGGTGTTCGACAGTGAGAGTCGCGGGGCCACCGTCTGATACAGCAGGCCACTACCATGCGAGACGTGACAGCGGGAAGCGAGTCGGTTACCGAACTGCTGCCCTTGGTGTTCGCCGACCCGGGCGAGGCCCGGGCACGCGCGGAGCAGGTGCTGCGAGCCGGCCCGCCGCCGCTGCACGCCAGCGTCGCCCACCAGGTGCTGGGCATCTGGCAGCGGGACTTCGGCGATCTGCGGATCGCGCTGCGGCATCTGCGCCGGGCCCGGGACCTGGCCGCGCGCGCCGAGTCGGCCGACCGTGAGGCGGATGTGCTCGCGACGCTCGGGGTCGCACTGGTGCACGCGGGGCGCACGCGGCAGGGGCTCACCTCCTTCGAGCGCGGGGTCGCTCGGGGCAGCGGGCACACCCGGGCCCGGGTGCTGTACCGGCGGGCGTATGTCTGGTGGGTGCTGGGGCATCACCGGGAGGCGCTGGAGGACGTACGGCGGGCGCTGCCGGTGCTGCGACAGGCCGGGGACGACATCTGGACCGCGCGGGCGCTGACCCTGCGGGCGACGGTGCATCTGGCGCTCGGCGCGGTGGACCGGGCGGTCGCGGACTTCACGGCGGCGGAGCGGCTGTGGGACACCACCGGCCAGGAGCACGACAAGGCCGACGCGGTGGAAAGCCGGGGCCTCGCCGCGTTCCGGTCCGGGGACATCCCGGCGGCCCTGCGGCTGCTGGACCAGGCCGAGGAGCGGTACGCGAAACTCGGCACCCCCACCTACATGCTGTCCATCCGGCGCTGCGAGGTGCTGATGGCGGCCGGCCTCGCCCCGGAGGCGCTGGCCGAGGCGGACGCGACGATCGCGCTGCTGGACCGGATCGGCGGGCAGTCCACCCGCAAGGCCGAACTGCTGCTGGCCGCCGCGCGGGCCGCCCGCTCGGCTGGGGACCCGCACACCGCCGTGGCCCGCGCCGCCGTCGCCGTACGGCTGTTCGCGGCCCAGCGGCGGATGTGGTGGGAGACCCACGCCCGGCTGGTGCTGATCGAGGCACGGGTGGCGGCCGGGCGCCGCTCGGGGCGGCTGGTCGCGGACGCGGCGGCGGTCGCCGAGAAGCTGGCCTCCTACGGCGCCCCCGCCGCACCGGAGGCCTCCCTGCTCGCGGGCCGGATCGCGCTCACGCTGGGCTGGACGGCCGACGCGGAACGGCATCTGGCGGTGGCCGCGCGCAGCCGGCACGGCGGGCCGCCGCCGGCCCGGGTGACGGGCTGGGCGGCGCAGGCGCTCAGGGCACGCGCGGCCGGATCCCGGCGGGGTGTGCTGGAGGCCTGCCGGCGCGGCCTGGACGTGCTGGACGACCACCGGATGACGCTCGGCGCCTCGGAGCTGCGTGCCCACGCCACCGCGCAGGGCGCCGAACTGGCCGCGCTGGCCCAGGAGGTGAGCCTCGCCCACGGCACCCCGCGCCGGCTGCTGGAGTGGAGCGAGCGCTGGCGGGCGACCGTGCTGTCCGCGCCGCCCACCCGGCCGCCCGCCGACCCGGCACTGCAGAGCGGTCTGACCGCCTACCGGGAGATCGCGGCCCGCGCGGAGGAGGCCCGGATGGAGGGCCGCCCGGTGCCCGCGCTGGAACGCGAACAGCGGCGCCTGGAACGGGAGATCCGCTCCCGCACCCGTCACATACGCGGCGCCGCCCCGCACGAGGAGGACCGCTTCGACGTGGCCCGGCTGCTGGACCGGCTCGGCGCGGCGTGCCTGGTGGAACTGGCCGTGGTCGACGGCCGGGTGCACGTCCTGCTGTGCGGCCGGGGCCGGGTACGGCGGTTCGCCGGCGGTGCGCTGGCCGAGGCGGTGGCCGAGGCCGAGCACGTCCAGGCCGGACTGCGGCGGCTCGCCCACCCCGGCGCCGAGGCGCGACTGCCCCTGGTGGAGGCCGCCGGACTGCGCCTGCAGAAGCTGCTGCTGGCCGGCGCGGCGGCGCACCTCGGCACGGGACCGGTGGTGATCGTCCCGCCCGGGGCCCTGCACCGGGTGCCGTGGGCCCTGCTGCCCGCGCTACGGGACCGCGTCCTCAGCGTCTCACCGTCGGCGTGCAGCTGGCTGCACGCCCGCGAGACCGAGCCGCCGCCGGGCGGCCGGCACGTGCTGGTGCGCGGCCCCGGCCTCGCGACCGGCGGCGCGGAGGTGCCGGAACTGGCCGGCCGGTACGGCGTGGCGACGGTCCTGGAAGGCGACGCGGCCCAGGTCCCCCGGGTCCTGGAGCACCTGGACGGCGCGGCTCTCGCGCACATGGCGGCGCACGGCACGTTCCGCGCGGACAGCCCCCTCTTCTCGGCCCTGCGCATGGCCGACGGGCCGCTGATCGTGCACGACTTCGAGCGCCTCACCCGCAGCCCCTACCGGATCATCCTCTCCAGCTGCGACACGGCCCGCCTGGCCTCCGTGGGCGCCGACGAACTCCTCGGCCTGGTCACCGCGTTGCTGCCGCTGGGCACGGCCGGGGTGGTGGCGAGCAGTGCCCCGGTCAACGACGCGGCCGTGGTCCCCCTGATGCTCGCGCTGCACAAGGGCCTCGACACCGGACTGTCCCTGGCGGAGGCACTCCGGGATGCCCGCGCCACCCTGCCCGAGGACCCGGTGCACCAGGCAACGGGCTGGGCGTTCGCGGCGTTCGGGGCGGCATGAGAACGCCCTACGCGGACGCACACAGCAGCGGCAACGCTCCCCGATCACCGCTGCCAAGCCGGCTGTAGGCGCTGTACAGATGATTCCCCACCGTCCGCACGGACAAGGTCAACCGCTCGGCGATCTCCCGGTTACTGAGCCCCGCCGCCGCAAGCGCCACGATCTGCCGCTGCCGGACCGTGAGTTCACCGAGGACCAGCCCCGCCAGCGCCGGTGTGCGCGCCCCCTGGCACCGCCGCGCGAGCGCAACCGCCCGGGTACGGGAAACCCGCGCCGCACGCGGATCCCGGTGCACCCGTACCGCCTGCGCGTACGCCTCCGCCGCGAACAGCAGGAACCCGCGCTCCGCGAGACCCTCGGCGGCGCGATCCAGCGCGGCCCCGTCCCCCCGCGCCAGCGCCTGCGCATGCCGCGCCATGACACTGCCCGCGGGCAGCCGCCCGGCAACCCCGTCGGGCGCACCGAGGCGTACGGCGTCGTACCGGGCGAAGGCGTCGTCACCGCGGCCCTCCACCAACTCCCCTTCGGACAACCGGAGTTCCTGACGACACCCCGCATCCCCCGGCGCGCCGCGCAACCCCTGACGGGCCCACGCGGCAGCGTCCCGTACCTCGCCCCGCAGCCGGGCGAACCGGGCGCGGACGGCGGCGTAACCGGCCGGCAACACCGCGCCCTCCGCCACCAGCCACTCCCCCACCGGCGTCGGCACCGGCCGGACGTCCAGTTGCTCGATCCGCCGTACGAGCAGCCGGCGTTCGGCCTCCAGGACCGGGCCGTGCGCGGCAGGGGCACCGGCCGCCAGCCGACGGGCGCGCAGCCGGCCGGCCAGGGCACGCAGGGCCGGCCCGTGCAGCGGGTGGGCGAGGGTGGCGGCGCCCTGGTCGTCGACCTGGACCAGACCGTTCGCCTCCAGACGCTCCAGGACGTCCAGATCGAGGTCGTCCGGGGCCAGCGGCAGCGGCTCGGCGAACGCCAGGCGTTCCAGCATGTCCCGTTCGTCACGCGCGGAGCGCTCCAGCACCGGGTCGAGCCGCTCGCGTACGGCCGGGGTGACCGGCAGCGCTCCCCGCCAGACGCGCTCCCGCGTGCCGGGAACCGGAATCAGCCGCCCGGCCGACCCGAGCGCGGCGACCAGGTCGCGCAGCAGCCGCAGATCGCCGCGGCACATCCGGTGCAGGCGGCGCACGGTGAGCGGTTCGAGACGGGCGGCGGCGAGCAGCCGGGCGACGTCCTCGCCGGGCAGCGGTTCGAGGGCCAGCCGGGGCAGCAGCTCCCCGGTCCACAGCCGGGACACCGCGCCGGGTGCGGGCACGCCGTCCACCGCGGCGACGACCAGCCGGGTACGGCCGTGCACCGCGAGCTGGTGGACGAGGGCGGCGGAGGTCTCGTCGAGCAGATGGGCGTCGTCCACGACGAGGAGCCGTACGCCGGACAGGATCCGCAGCGCGCGCTGCGGCGAGACGGTGTCGGGCAGCAGGTGGGCGAAGGCCGCGAAGGGCAGTCCCCGGGCCTCGGGCGTGCCGGTCACCCGGGCATGCTCCGTGCCCCGGACCGCCTCCGCGATCAGGCGGGTCTTGCCGTGGCCTGCCGGTCCGGTCACCACGATGCCGGGCCGGCCGGCGGCCGACGAGGCGCGCACCAGCTCCAGTTCCTCCTCCCGGCCGGTGAACGGCCAGGGCGGTTCCAGCGTCTGTGTGTCCTGCTCGTAAGTCCTCACCTTGTGGTGAGCGTGCCTACTCACGTTTGATACAGGGTGACTTGAGTAGCCCCCGACTCAGGCGTCCGGCGCGGGCGGGCGGCACGCTGGCCACATGACCCCACGCCTGTGCTCGCTGCCCCGGCAGCCGGTCCCGTGCTTCGCACCGGGGCTGACCGCCGAGCGGCTGGGCGCGCTGCTCGCCGGGCGGCGGATGTGGGTCAACGGCACGGTGCTGCACTACGCCTTCTTCGACGACGCCGCAGGCGCCTCGGTGATCCCGGTGCCCCGGACCGGCGAGTTGCGCCGGGTGCCGTGGGGCGGCGGCGAGGAGCAGCGGGACGTGGTCCGCGACTGCTTCCGCGAGTGGCAGGGGCTCGGCATCGGCGTCACGTTCGCCGAGGTGGGCGACCGGGGCGAGGCGGAACTGCGGATCGGGTTCCAGACCGGCGGGGGTTCCTGGTCGGCGGTGGGGCGCGAGGCGCTGTCGGTCGGCCGGAGCGAGCGCACCATGAACCTGGGCTGGGACGTGACCGGGCCCGGGGAGCGCGGCACGGTCCTGCACCAGATCGGGCATGCGCTCGGCATGGTGCACGAGCACCAGAGCCCGTACGCCGGGCTCCACTGGGACGACGAGGCCGTGTATGCCGAGCTCGCGGGTCCGCCGAACTTCTGGAGCCGGGAGACGGCGTACACGAACGTGCTGCGTGAGCTGGACCCGGGCGAGGCGAGCGCCTCGGTGTGGGATCCGCAGTCGGTGATGACGTTTGCGTTCGGGCCGGGGCTGGTGCTGGAGCCGGAGCAGTACCGCGGGGGGCTGTCTCCGTCCGACGGCCCGTCCCCGGCCGACAAGGAGTTCGTGCTGCGCTGGTACCCGCCCGCCGGCCCGGCGGGGCCGGCCGTGCTGGTGCCGTTCCGGTCGGTGCCGCTCGGTCTCGGGCCGGGTGAGCAGGCCGACTTCGCCGTCGAGCCGCCGGAGTCCCGTGACTACACCGTGGGCACCTTCGGCGACGCCGACACCGTGCTCGTGGTGTTCGAGGAGCGGGACGGGGTGCCGCGCTTCCTCGCGGGGCACGACGACGGCGGCAGCCCGGACAACGCCGCCGTCCGGGTCCGGCTCGTCAAGGGCCGGCGCTATGTCGTCCGCGTCCGCCTGTACTCGACGTGGGGATCGGGAGAGACGGCGGTCATGTGCTGGTGACGGCACACGGACGACGACCACAGTCCGGCGCCGGGGGGAGCGGGCCGCGGACGTCACCTGCGGGGGAGGTGACGTCCGCGGTCACGCGACCATGGGGGGATGCCCAAGGGCCCGCCGGTCGGCGGGCCCTTGGGCGGGAACGTCATGACGCGGCCCGCTCCGACGGGCCGGCGTCCGGGTGGGCGAGGCCGAGGTGGTCGCGCAGGGTCGTGCCCTCGTACTCGGTGCGGAACACGCCCCGTTCCTGGAGCAGGGGTACGACCTTGTCGGCGAACGGGTCGAGACCGCCCGGGGTGATGTGCGGGACGAGGATGAAACCGTCGGAGGCGTCGGCCTGCACGAAGTCGTCGATGGTCTGCGCGACCGTGGCCGGGGAGCCGACGAAGGTCTGCCGGTTGCCGGTGTTGATGACCAGGTCGCGGATGGACCACTTGTTGGCCTCGGCGAGCTGCCGCCACTCACGGGCGATGGCGACCGGGTCCCGGTACATGCGCACCTGGGCGCGGCCCCGGGAGATGTGGTCCTCGCTCACCAGCGGGTCGACGTCGGGCAGCGGGCCCTCCGGGTCGTACGCCGACAGGTCCCGGTTCCAGACGAACTCCAGGTGCTTGAGGGCGGTGGCGCCGCTGACCTGCTGCCGGCGTACCTCGCGGGCGAGTTCGGCGGCCTCCTGGTCGGTGTCGCCGAGGACGAAGGTCGCGGCGGGCAGGATCAGCAGGTGGTCGGGGCGACGGCCGTACTTCGCGAGGCGGCTCTTGACGTCCGTGTAGAAGGCCTGGCCCTCCTTCAGGGTGGAGTGGCGGCTGAAGATCGCGTCGGCGCTGGAGGCCGCGAACTCGCGGCCCTCGTCGGAGTCGCCCGCCTGGAAGATCACCGGGCGGCCCTGCGGGGAACGCGGGACGTTGAACCGGCCGTGGATGTCGAAGTGCTGCCCCCGGTGCACGAAGGCGCCGGCCCGAGCGTCCTTCAGGAAGGTGCCGGTGGCGTGGTCGGCGAGGATCTCGTCACCGCGCCAGGAGTCGAAGAGTTCGTTGGCGGTGGCGAGGAACTCCTTGGCGCGGGAGTAGCGCTCCTCCTGGGGCAGGAAGCCGCCGCGGCGGAAGTTCTCGCCGGTGAACGCGTCCCAGGAGGTGACCACGTTCCACGCGGACCGGCCGCCGGAGAGGTGGTCTAGGCTGGCGAACTGGCGGGCCACCTCGTACGGCTCGTTGAACGTGGAGTTGATGGTGCCCGCCAGGCCCAGCCGGTCGGTGACGGCGGCCAGCGCGGTGAGAACGGTGAAGGTGTCCGGGCGGCCCACGACATCCAAGTCGTACAGCTTGCCGCCCTGTTCACGCAGCCTGAGTCCCTCGGCGAGGAACAGGAAGTCGAACTTGGCGCGTTCGGCGGTCTGCGCGAAGTGGACGAAGGAGCCGAACTCGATGTGGCTGCCGGCGGCCGGGTCGCTCCACACGGTGGTGTTGTTGACTCCGGGGAAGTGGGCGGCCAGGTGGATCTGCTTCAGCGGCTTGCTCATGGGGTGCGGCGTCCTCTCCGGCTGTTCAGGCGATGGCTGCTGCGTAGCGGTTGGCGGGGCGGGCGAGGCCCAGCAGGCCACGCAGGGTGGAGGCCTCGTAGGCGTCCCGGAAGCAGCCCCGGCGCTGGAGTTCGGGCACCAGGTCGCGGCTGATGCGGGGCAGGTCGTGGCCGGCGACGGCGGGCCGCAGCCGGAACCCGGTCAGCCCGCCCCGCGTCAGCTCCTCCAGCAGATCGGCCAGTTGTGCCGCCGTACCGGTGAAGACCAGGGCGTCGCCGGTGTACGGCTCGCCCGCCAGCGCGTCCAGCCGGTCCCGCCGGGCCTCGGCCTTGGACCGGCTGTCGTCGAGGAAGACCACGAGGTCAGCGAAGATGTGCAGGAGGTCGGCGGCACGGCCCGCCGCCCGCTGCTCTGCGCGGACCTCGGCGACGATCGCGCGGGCCTGCTCCACGTCGTGCGGGGTGACATAGCCGAGGTCGGTCCGGCGGGCCACGAGCCGGTACGGGACGCTCCGGTGCGCGAGGGCGGTGACCAGCGGCTGGCCCTGGGGCGGGCGGGGCGTGATCGAGGGGCCCTTGACGCTGAAGTGCGGGCCTTCGAAGTCGATGTAGTGCAGCTTGTCCCGGTCGATGAAGCGGCCCGTCGCCGCGTCCCGGATCTCGGCGTCGTCCTCCCAGCTGTCCCAGAGCCGGCGGACCACCTCCACGTAGTCGGCGGCCTCGTCGAACAGGTCGGTGATCACGTCCTGCGCCGCTGGGCTGTCGTAGGCCTCGATCCGGCCGATGGTCCGGCGGCCGAAGTGGGCGGCCTCGTCGGACCGGCCGCTGATCCGCACACGCAGGCCCGCGCGGCCGGCGCTGACGTAGTCGAGGGTGGCGATCGCCTTGGAGACGTGGAACGGCTCGGTGTGTGTGGCCACCACGGTCGGCACCAGGCCTATGTGCCGGGTGAGCGGGGCGACGCGGGAGGCGATGAGGACCGCGTCGAGCCGGCCGCGTACCTGGTCGGTGCGCTCGTCGGGGTGGAGGAGGTGCGAGGACTGCGGGCCGAGGCCGTCCTCGATGGTGACGAAGTCGAGCAGGCCGCGTTCGGCCTCGGCGACCAGATCGGCCCAGTAGCCGGCGGTGAACAGCTCGCGGGGGCGGGCGACCGGCTCGCGCCAGGAGGCGGGGTGCCAGCCGGTGCCGTCCAGGGCGACGGCAAGATGCAGCCGGGAAGAGGGGGTTGCGGAGGGGGCTGAGGACACGTGGGTGCCTTCCTTGATGTCCGGACGAGAACACCGGCTCGCGCGGGCAGGCGTCGGCGAGGCGAGCGCGGCAGGAGGAGACCCTGGCCTTGCGGCCGGGGGAAACGTCAGGGGCGACAGAGCGCGGCGGACACCCGCTGGAGATCTATGTGCGGCCGGGATGTCAACCGGACGGAGCGGTAGGGGCACGGGGCGGGCAGCGGAGGTACACGTGTCACGGCCGTCACCTCCGTCCGTCGGGCGCGGGGCGGGCCGGGTGAGCGACCGCCTCGCGGATCTCGTCGTGAGTCACAACGCGCCGCCGGCCGGGGTTGTTCCCGCGCTGCTGATCCGTTCGGGTGTTTCCGCGCCGCGGACTGGTACAGCCGGATCGCCGGTGTGTCGTCCGCGGTGGCGCGCAGGAACGGGGTGTCCCCACGCGACGGCACGGATCAGCCGGGTGGCGAGCCCCCGGCCGCGGTGCGGGGGTCCCCGGCCGAAGTCCCGGGGAGGCTGCGGCTGCCGTACGGTGGTCCCGGGGCCGGCGAGGGCGCACAGGCACGGCCCAGCCGTTCGGCGAGGTGCGCGTGCGGGCCGTCGAGGGCGGCCCGCACCGCGTTGTCGAGGAGTCTGCCGTCGGGCAGAGCCGGTGCGGCTCCGCCTCCGCGGAGTCCGGTCTGCTGGGGCACCGAGGCGGACTCCTCTCGGCTCGTTCGGTCAGGAATTGCTGAGCGGCAGTCCGGGCGGGTTGACCTCCGCCTTGGCGACGGCCTCGTCGGAGAGGTTGTAGGCGGCCAGCCACTTGGCGTACTGCCCGTTCTCGATCAGGTGGTTGATCGCGTCCGCGATCGGCTTGGCCAGCCCGCTGTCCTTCTTGGTGGTGGCCGCGATCAGTCCCTGGAGGCCTGCACCGGCCCCGGAGAAGGTTCCCGCGCTGCGGGTCGGGTTCGGCGACCCGGCGGTCTGGGTGACGTGGTAGGCGACCCCGGGGTTGGCCGCGAAGTAGGCGTCGATCCTGCCGCCGGTCAGCGCCAGATAGGTGGCGTTCTTGCTCTGGTAGTGCTTGACGGTGAGGTTCCTGCCCTCCTTCTTCAGCTTCGCCTGCCACTCCAGGAGGATCTTCTCCTGGTTGGTGCCGTTGTCGACGGCGACCGTCTTGCCCGCGAGGTCCCCGTAGTTCCCGTCGAACCTCCAGGTGCTCTTCTTCAGCACCTCGAAGCCCACGTTGTCCTTGCGGTAGGAGGCGAAGTCGTACTTCTTCTTGCGTTCCTCGGTGTCCGTGATGTTCGCGAAGCCGACGTCGGCCTTGCCGCTGTCGATGCCGACGAACATGTTCTCCCAGGTGTAGTCGGAGAGCTGGGGCTTCAGCCCGAGGACCGCGGCGACCAGGCGGGCGAAATCGGGTTCGGCGCCGGTGAGGGTCTTCTGGTCCGACCCGGTGTACGCCAGCGGCGGAAACCCGTCGGGCAGGGCGCCGACGGCGATCTTCAGTCGGCCGTTCTTGCGTACGGCTGCGGGCAGTTCGGAGCTGATGGACTTGACCTCGGAGACCTTCAGCTCCGTCTCCCTGGCCGCGCCGTTGGACACCCTGCCCACGGTCACCGTGCCGGCCGTGTCGGTCGTGGTCGCGGCGTCGCTGTCACCACCGCAGGCGGCGAGCCCGGTGGCGAGGGTGGCGACGGCGGTCGCCGCGGTGATGCCGCGTGTCAGACCGCGTCGGGAAAGGTGGCTGCGCATGGCTGTCCTTGTCGTTCGGAGACTACGGTGGATGCGGGGAGGTCACAGGACCCTGCTGAGGAAGTCCCGGGTCCGTTCGTGGCGCGGCTTGTCCAGGACCTCGTGCGGGGGGCCCTGTTCGACGATCCGGCCGCCGTCGATGAAGACGATCCGGTCGGCGACCTCACGGGCGAAGCCGATCTCGTGAGTGACGATCACGAGGGTCGTACCGCTGGTGGCGAGATCCCTGATGACGGAGAGCACCTCGCCGACCAGTTCGGGGTCGAGCGCGGAGGTGGGCTCGTCGAAGAGGATGATGCCGGGGCGCAGCGCGAGGGCGCGGGCGATGGCGACGCGCTGCTGCTGTCCGCCGGACAGCTGGCGCGGGTAGGCGCCGGTACGGTCACCGAGGCCGACCCGGGTGAGCAGCTCACGGGCGAGTTCGCGGGCCTCGGGCCGGGCGAGGCGGCCGGTGGCGACGGGCGCGGCGGCGACGTTGTCCAGGACGGTCAGATGCGGGAAGAGGTTGAAGTTCTGGAAGACGAAGCCGATGCGGCTGCGCTGGGCCAGGATGGCGCGCTCGCTCAGCTCCTTCAGCCGGCCGCCGTCGCCGCGCTTGACCCCGATCAGCTCGCCGCCGACGCTGACATGGCCGACCTCGGGCCTCTCCAGGTGGTTGACGACCCGCAGCAGCGTGGACTTGCCGGAGCCGGACGGGCCGATGACGACGGTGACCTCGCCGGGGCGCACGGTCAGGTCGATGCCGTCCAGCACGCGATGGGTGCCGTACCACTTGTGGACGCCGTGGACCTCCAGCGCGGCCGGGGTCGTCTCCAGGGTGTCGGTGGCGGTCATACGGCGGCCTCCCTGCGCAGCCGGGCCCGGAAGTCGGCGAGGCCCGCGCGCGCCTTCTGCAGCGGGGTCGGCGGCAGGGTGCGGGTGGCGCCCCGCGCGAAGTACCGCTCGACGTAGAACTGGACGACGGACACGGCGCTGGTGAGGACCAGGTACCAGACGGTGGCGACGATCAGCAGCGGCACGATGTCGCCGGGGTAGGTGCTGCCCATGGTCTGCACGGAGCCGAACAGGTCGAGCAGCGACACGTAGAACACCAGCGACGTGCTCTTGATCAGGCCGATGAGCTGGTTGACGTAGTTCGGGGTGATGGAACGCAGGGCCTGCGGGAAGACGATCCGGGTGAACTGGTAGCCCTTGGGCAGGCCGAGCGCGGCCGCCGCCTCGTGCTGGCCCTGGTCGACGGAGAGGATGCCGCCGCGGACGACCTCGGCCGCGTACGCCGCCTCGTTGAGGCTGAGTCCGATCACGGCGACCGTCATGTCGGTGGCGAGTCCCGACTCGTCGAAGGTGACGAAGGCGGGGCCGAAGGGGATACCGAGGCTCAACGTCTTGTACAGGGCCGAGAAGTTGTAGAGGAAGACCAGGACGACGATCAGCGGCACCGAGCGGAACAGCCAGGTGTAGGTCCAGCTCACGGCGCGCAGCACCGGGCTGCCGGACTGCCGCCAAAGGGCCAGCAGGATGCCGCCGAGGAATCCGGACACCGCGCTGAGCGCGGCGACTTCGAGGGTGACGAGGAGCCCGTCGAGGACCGTGGGCCGCAGGAACCAGTAGCGGAAGCGGTCCCACTGGTAGAACGGGTTGGTGGCCAGTCCGTGCAGGATCTGGGCGACGAGCACGAGGACGACGGCGGAGGCGATCCACCGGCCGGGCCGGCGCAGCGGCTGAACGCGTTGTGCGGCCAGGGGCTTGGGCGGGGCGCCGGCGGGCGGTGTCTCGGCGAGGGAGACGGCGGCGCCTGGGGGTTCACTCATGGCGGACTCCGGCTTGAGTCGGAGACCCCGGGCCGCGGGCGAGCGGGTGCGTGCCGCGACGGCACTACGGCACGAGGCGGCGCACGGCAGCGCACGGGGACCGGGGGCTGGGCGGGCGACGGCACACCTGGGGGCGGTGTGCCTCAGGAACGCGGGTCCGGACGGGGCGCGGGCCGGGAAGGGACGTCAGCCCCGGCAGCGGGCACGGCCCGGCGCGGTACACAGTGCGCTGTTGACGCGGAGCAGATCGACGGCGCGGTCGGCGACGAGGAGCCCGGCGTACGGCCGTACGCGGCCCTGGGGGCGGCTCAAGGCCGTCCTGGGAGCTGCGTGCATGGCGCCACCTGTCACTGTTCCGGCCCCGCGGGGCCCTCGCGCTTACCGAAACGTCATTCCGGTCCGGTCGTCACCTGGGGCACCCCACCGCGATGCGAGGGTTGCCGGTCAGCGAGCCAGGGCTTGGCGCTGACGCTCATGACCGTTCTGAGCCGCAAGTAAGGCAGTTGTCCGTCCGGATGTCAACGGCCGTCCGCCCACTGGACGTCACCCTGACGCGCTCACCTGCGGGAAGTACCCTCGGAATCCGCGGCATGACCCGCCCAGTCCAGGATCTGGACAGCGGCTCCGGCGGCTTCCAGACCCTGGCAACGGCCGTGGTGACGGCGGGAGATGCCGTCGAGGTCGAGATGGCGGCCGAAGGCCGGATGGGCGGCCAGGCGGCCGGCGTAGGCCCACAGGGCACGGTGGCCGGCGATGCGGTGCACGGCGGAGGCGTCCAGATGACAGCGGTGGACGGTGTCCAACTGCACCAGGGCCACCCACAGTTCGACGTCGGCGGCGGTGAGCCGGTCGTCGACGAGGTGCTCCTCGCCGGCCAGCCGGTTCTCCAGCCGGCCCAGCGTGTCGAGGAGCACGTCGAGGGCGGCGGCCCGCTCGGCCGGATCGGCCCCGGCCCGCCCGGCACGCTGCGCGGCCTCCTCGATCCCTTCGACGCACATCCGCTCGACGGCCTCGATCACCGACTCCAGGCCGCGCGGGTACAGGAAGACCCGGCCCTCGTGCGGGAAACGGTCGAGGTCGCGCAGGATGTCGGGGGCGTGGGTGCTGACGATACGACCGGACCAGTCGTCGCTGAGCACGGGCGCGAGGGCCGGTCCGGTGTAGTGGTGGGCGCTCGCCTCGTACAGCGGGCGCAGCGCGGAGTGGCCGCCGCCGGGACAGTCCGGGACGGCGGGCAGGAAGGTGACGGGACAGCCGGTGTCCAGGCCGAGGAGGCTGTGCCCGACGGCGAGGCGCAGCCCGGTGGGGCAGGCGGTCGACAGATGGAGCCGGTAGCGGTGCGGCACGGCGTGGTGGCCGCTGCGTGCGTCCCGGCCGAGCCGGCCCCGGAAGGCGGGGGCGGCGCGGTGGACGGACGGAACGGCGGCGAGCGGGGTGGTGGACATGCGTCTCCCTGGGTGGTGGACATGCAAAGGGGCGCGCCGCCGGGCGGCGTCGGCCGGCGGGCGCGAGCGCCCCGGCTCAGCGCTGGAGGCTGATCGCGCTGCAGACGCGCAGCAGGTCGATGTGACGGCGGGAGGTGAGCAGGGGGGCGCGCGACGGCCCACGGCCCGTTCGGCCGGTACCCGTTCCGAGGCGCCTCATGGTTCCCTACCAGTTCACTAGGATTCCCTGACTGGAGTGTCGATCCACCTCAAGGCGACGTCAAGGGGGCGTCCACCACCAGGACTCGTGGCCACCGCGCCGCGCCGACGCGAGCGACCGCCCCGGACCCTGCTCACCGAGACCCTCCTCAGAAGCAGCGACATGTGACATAGTACTGGCGTGCCGAAACGACTGACCTGCGACGTCGTAGTCGTAGGAGCCGGAATGGTGGGCGCTGCCTGCGCCCTGTACGCCGCCCGCGCCGGCCTCGACGTACGCGTGGTGGACCGCGGCCCGGTGGCCGGCGGCACCACCGGCGCCGGCGAGGGCAACCTGCTCGTCTCCGACAAGGAACCGGGCCCCGAACTCGACCTCGCCCTGCTGTCGGCCCGGCTGTGGGAACAGCTGGGCGACGAACTGGGTCCGGCGGTCGAGTACGAAACGAAGGGCGGCCTCGTCGTCGCCTCCACCCCTCAGACCCTCACCGCACTGCACGCGTTCGCCGACGACCAGCGCACCGCCGGAGTAGCGGCCCACCGGGTCTCGGCGGACCAACTCCCCGCACTGGAGCCCCACTTGGCCGCCGGCCTGGCGGGCGGCGTGCACTATCCGCAGGACGCCCAGGTCATGCCCGCTCTCGCCGCCGCCCATCTGCTCCGCGCCTCCGGCGCCCGCCTGCACACGGGCTGGACCGTGACCGGGGTGCTGCGCACGGCCGACGGCGCGGTGGCCGGTGTGCGCACCGACCGGGGCGACCTGCACGCACCGGCGGTGGTGAACGCGGCCGGCACCTGGGGCGGCGACGTCGCCACGCTCGCCGGTGTCCGGCTGCCGGTGCTCCCGCGGCGCGGCTTCGTCCTGGTCACCGAGCCGCTGCCGCGGATGGTCCGGCACAAGGTGTACGCCGCGGACTACGTGGCGGACGTCGCGAGCGACTCGGCCGCCCTGCGCACCTCCCCGGTGGTGGAGGGCACGGCGGCCGGACCGGTGCTGATCGGCGCCAGCCGGGAGCGGGTCGGTTTCGACCGCTCGCTGTCCCTTCCGGCGGTACGGGCGCTCGCGGCCGGGGCGATCGGGCTGTTCCCGTTCCTGCACCGGGTGCGCGCGCTGCGGACGTACGCGGGCTTCAGGCCGTACCTGCCGGACCACCTGCCGGCGATCGGCCCCGACCCCCGTGCGCCGGGCCTCTTCCACGCGTGCGGACACGAGGGCGCCGGGATCGGACTGGCCTGCGGCACCGGGCAGCTGATCGCGCAGACGCTCACCGGAAAGACACCGGAGCTGGATCTCACACCGTTTCGTCCGGAGCGGTTCGAGGGACGCGACACCGACGGAGGCGACACCCCGTGAATCCCCTGGAGCTGGCCCGGGCCCGGCCGGGCGAGGCGTTCACCGTCACCTTCGACGGACGCCCCCTCGCCGCCCTGCCCGGGCAGACGGTCGCGGCGGCGCTGTGGGCGGCGGGCGTGACGGCCTGGCGCAGCACCCGCGGCGCCGGCCGGCCCCGCGGGGTCTTCTGCGGGATCGGGGTGTGCTTCGACTGCCTGGTGACCGTCAACGGCCGGGCCAACCAACGGGCTTGCCTGGTGCCGGTGCACCCGGGCGATGTGATCCGCACACAGAAGGGGACGGGAGCAGAGCATGACTGAGCGAGCGCATCTCGCCGTCGTCGGGGCGGGTCCGGCGGGGCTCGCCGGGGCGCTCGCGGCGGCCGCCCGGGGCGTACGGGTCACGCTCGTCGACGCCGCCGAACAGGCGGGCGGCCAGTTCTACCGCCGGCCCGCCCGGGCCCTCGGCGCCCGCCGCCCCGAGGCCCTGCACCACCAGTGGCGCACCTGGGAGCGGCTGCGGGACGGCATCGACCGGCATACGACCGCCGGACACGTCACCCACCTGGCGGACCATCACGTCTGGTGCGTCCAGCGGGGGTCGGGCGACCGCCTCACCGTGCACGCGTTGCGCGGCCCCGCGCAGGAGGAGGGAGTCACCGTCCGCGCCGACGCCGTGCTGCTCGCCACCGGTGGCTACGAGCGGGTCCTCCCCTTCCCCGGCTGGACGCTTCCCGGTGTCCTCACGGCCGGCGGCGCGCAGGCCATGCTCAAGGGCGGCCTGGTGCTGCCCGGCCGCACGGTCGTGGTCGCCGGCACCGGACCGCTGCTGCTGCCGGTGGCCACGGGGCTCGCCGCGGCGGGGGCGCGCGTGGCCGCGCTGGTCGAGTCCGCCGACCCGAGGGCCGTACTGCGCCGCACTCCGGCCCTCGCCGCCGAGCCCGGCAAGCTCGCCGAAGGCGCCTGGTACGCCGGGCGGTTGCTGCGGCACCGGGTGCGCGTGCTGCCCCGGCACACCGTGGTGGAGGCGCACGGCACCGACCGGCTGGAGGCGGTCACGGTCGCCGCGCTGGACAGGGACGGGCGCATCAGGCCCGGCAGCGCGCACCGCATCCCGTGTGACACCCTCGCCGCCGGACACGGCATGCTGCCGCACACCGATCTCGCCGAGACCCTCGGCTGCACCCTGACCGGCACGGCGGTACGGGTCGACGACGAGCAGCGCACCGACGTGCCCGGGGTCTGGGCCGCCGGGGAGAGCACCGGTGTCGGCGGAGCGGCCCTCGCCCTCGCCGAGGGCCACATCGCCAGCCGCTCGATCGCCGCCCGCCTGTACGGCACCGTCCCCGACCCGCGCTCCTGGGCGGCGGCGGCCCGGACCAGGTCCCGGCAGCGGGCGTTCTTCGCGGCACTGGAGACGGTGTACGAGCCGGCCGCGGGCTGGGCGGACCGGATCACGGACGACACGGTGGTGTGCCGGTGCGAGGAGGTCACCGCCGGCGAGGTCCGTAGGGCGGCCGGCCCGCTCGGCGCGGGTGATCTGCGCACCGTGAAGCTGCTCACGCGGGCCGGGATGGGCTGGTGCCAGGGGCGTGTCTGCGCGCCCGCGGTGGCCGGCCTGACCGGATGCCCGCTCACCGCAGGACGCCGGCCGTTCGCCCGGCCGGTGCCGCTCGGCGTCCTGGCCGGGCTGCCTGACTCCTGAGCCCGGGACCGCCTCGGCCAGGGCCTG
Source organism: Streptomyces sp. NPDC037288 (assembly GCF_055603265.1). Classification (NCBI taxonomy): domain Bacteria; kingdom Bacillati; phylum Actinomycetota; class Actinomycetes; order Kitasatosporales; family Streptomycetaceae; genus Streptomyces; species Streptomyces sp. NPDC037288. Next base: position 50,975 of record NZ_JBVJVY010000010.1, on the reverse strand, counting down.
TCCAGGAACCACACCGCTCAGTAATATGTCACACGTCACCAGATTGGGGATCACGCATGACCCGCTCACCGAACCGCCCCTGGCGCGGCGTCCTCGTCGCCACCGCCCTCCCCCTGCGCGACGACCTCTCGGTCGACTACGACCGCTACGCCGAGCACTGCGCCTGGCTGGTCGCGAACGGCTGCGACGGCGTCGTACCGAACGGCTCGCTGGGCGAGTACCAGGTGCTCACCGACGAGGAGCGCGCCCGCGTGGTGGAGACGGCCGTGGCGGCGATCGGCGGCGAGCGGGTGATGCCGGGCGTCGCCGCCTACGGCTCGGCCGAGGCCCGGCACTGGGCCGAGCGGGCGGGTGAGGCCGGCTGCGCGTCGGTGATGCTGCTGCCGCCCAACGCCTACCGCGCCGACGAGCGCTCCGTCCTCGCCCACTACGCCGAGGTCGCCCGGGCGGGCCTGCCGGTGGTGGCGTACAACAACCCGACCGACACCAAGGTCGACCTGGTGCCCGAACTCCTCGCCCGGCTGCACGGAGAGGGCCACATCCACGGTGTCAAGGAGTTCTCCGGCGATGTCCGGCGCGCCTACCGCATCGCCGAACTCGCCCCCGAACTGGACCTGTTGATCGGCGCCGACGACGTCCTGCTGGAGCTGGCCGTGGCGGGTGCCAAGGGCTGGGTGGCCGGGTACCCGAACGCACTCCCGCGCGCCTCGGTGGAGCTGTACCGTACCGCGGTGGCCGGGGACCTCAGCGCCGCCCTGCCCCTGTACCGGCAACTGCACCCGCTGCTGCGCTGGGACTCGAAGGTCGAGTTCGTCCAGGCCATCAAGCTGTCCATGGACGTCGTCGGCCGGTACGGCGGCCCGGTGCGCCCGCCGCGCGTGCCGCTCACGCCCGAGCAGGAGGCGGCGGTCCGGGCGGCCACCGAGAAGGCCGTAGCCGCAGGGCTCGTCTAGACGACCGACAAGGAGGCCGGAGCATGCGCAGCAAGCTCGTCCTGCACGCCGTCGACTCGCACACCGAGGGCATGCCGACCCGCGTGATCACCGGGGGGACCGGGACGGTACCGGGTGCGACGATGAACGAGCGGCGGCTGTACTTCCGTGAGCACCGCGACCACATCAAGCGGTTGCTGATGAACGAGCCGCGCGGCCACTCCGCGATGAGCGGCGCGATCCTGCAGCCGCCGACCCGCCCCGACTGCGACTGGGGCGTCATCTACATCGAGGTCTCCGGCTATCTGCCGATGTGCGGGCACGGCACCATCGGGGTCGCCACCGTGCTGGTCGAGACCGGCATGGTGGAGGTCGTGGAACCGGTGACCACCATCCGGCTCGACACCCCGGCGGGTCCGGTGGTCGCCGAGGTGGCGGTGGAGGACGGCGCCGCGCGGAACGTGACCCTGACGAACGTGCCGTCGTTCGCCGTCGCCCTGGACCGCAAGATCACCCTGCCCGACGGCCGCACCGTCACCTACGACCTCGCCTACGGCGGCAACTTCTACGCGATCCTTCCGCTCGACGCCTTCGGTCTGCCCTTCGACCGCGCCCGCAAGGACGACATCCTCGCGGCCGGTCTGACGCTGATGGAGGCGATCAACGCCGAGGCGGAACCGGTGCACCCCGAGGACCCCTCCATCCGCGGCTGCCACCACGTCCATCTCTACGCACCCGGCGCCACCGCCCGGCACTCACGCCACGCGATGGCCATCCACCCGGGCTGGTTCGACCGCTCCCCGTGCGGCACGGGCACGAGCGCGCGCATGGCGCAACTGCACGCGCGCGGCGAACTGCCGTTGCACACCGAGTTCGTGAACGAGTCCTTCATCGGTACCCGCTTCACCGGCCGGCTGCTGGGCACGACCCAGGTCGCGGGCCGCCCGGCGGTCCTGCCCAGCTTCACCGGCCGCGCGTGGATCACCGGCACCGCGCAGTACCTCCTCGATCCCACCGACCCCTTCCCCGAGGGCTTCGTCCTGTAGACCGTCCTCTAGACTCAGCCCGGTGATGCGTGACATGGCACAGAACACGCGGGGTACGCAGATGCCCGCCCTGCCCCGGCTGGGCGGCCGGCGCAGCAGTTACCGCGAGCGGGTCGCCGACGCGCTGCGCGCCGCGCTGATCGCGGGCGAGCTGCGGCCGGGCGAGGTCTACTCCGCACCGTCGCTCGCCGCGCGCTTCGGCGTCTCGGCGACACCGGTGCGGGAGGCGATGCTGGACCTGGCCAAGGAGGGCCTGGTCGACACCGTGCCGAACAAGGGCTTCCGGGTCACCGCGGTCTCCGACCAGCAGCTGGACGAATACACGCACATCCGCGCCCTCGTCGAGATCCCGACCGTGGTCGAGCTGGCCCGCACCGCCGACCGTGTCTCACTGGAGGCACTGCGCCCGGCGGCCCGGGAGATCGTCACCGCGGCGGTGGCGGGCGACCTCATCGCCTACGTCGAGGCCGACACCCGCTTCCACCTCGGCCTGCTGGCCCTGGCCGGCAACGCCCACCTGGTCGAGGTGGTGGCCGACCTGCGCGGCCGCTCCCGCCTCTACGGTCTGACGGCCCTGGTGGAGGCCGGCCGGCTGCTCGCCTCCGCCGAGGAACACCTGGAACTCCTCGACGCGCTGCTGCAGCGGGACGAGAAGGCCGTACACGCGATCATGACCCGGCACCTGGGACACGTGCGCGGTCTGTGGGCGGCCGGGGACTGACGGCGGCCGTCCGGGCGGCACCGCACATCTCACGGCGTACAGGCCACCTGACCTCACTTTTTGCATGATCAGGCGGGTGCCGCAGCACAACGAACGGCGATTTTGCGGCGGACCGGGGCGTACCCGACCATGGCAGGCGTCCCGGCGATCCCGGGACATCTGTTCGATGAGAGGTCCCCCCATGCACGTCACCGGAACCGTCCCGCCGTCGGCTCCGGCCCCCTCCGAGAGCCACGAGGTTCCCACCGCGGGCACCCCTGGCGACAGCACCAAGCACGCGCGTCGCTTCGGCCTGCCGGTGGCGACCGCGCTGGTCATGGGCAACATCATCGGCGGCGGCATCTTCCTGCTCCCCGCCTCCATCGCCCCCTACGGCACGGTCAGCCTGGTCGCCTTCGCCGTCCTGACCGTCGGCGCGATCGCGCTGGCCCTGGTCTTCGGCCGGCTCGCCGCGCGCGACCCCCGTACCGGCGGCCCGTACGTCTACGCGCGCGAGGCCTTCGGTGACTTCGCGGGCTTCCTCGCCGCCTGGGCGTACTGGATCACCACCTGGGTGTCGAACGCGGCGCTCGCCGTCGCCGCCGTCGGCTATCTGGACGTGCTGATCCCGGTGGGCGACCACCGCTGGACCGCATGTCTGGCCGCCCTGGCCCTGCAGTGGCTGCCCGCCCTCGCCAACTTCGCCGGCACCCGGTACGTGGGGGCCGTCCAGCTCGTGTCGACCGTACTGAAGTTCGTGCCGCTGCTGCTCGTCGCGGTCGGCGGCCTGTTCTTCTTCGACCCCTCCCGGCTCGGGCCGTTCAACGCCAGTGGCCACAGCGCCGTCGGCGCCGTGTCCGCCTCCGCCGCCCTGCTGCTGTTCTCCTACCTCGGCGTGGAGTCCGCCGCCGTCAGCGCGGGCGAGGTCCGCAACGCCCGCCGCAACGTGGGACGCGCCACCGTCATCGGCACCGCGGGCGCCGCGCTGGTCTATCTGCTGGGCACCCTGTCCGTCTTCGGCACGGTCCCGCACGACCGGCTGACGACCTCCACGGCCCCCTTCTCGGACGCCGTGAACACGATGTTCGGCGGCGGCTGGGGCGGTACGGCGGTGGCGGTGGCGGCGCTGGTGTCGATGACCGGGTGCCTGAACGGCTGGACGCTGCTGAGCGCCCAGACCCCGTACGCCGCCGCCCAGGACGGCCTGTTCCCGGCCGCCTTCGCCCGCCGCCGCCGGGGTGTTCCGACGGTCGGCGTCGCCGTCACGGTCGTCCTCTCCTCCCTCCTGACCGCGTACAACTACCTGTCGGGTTCGGCGAAGGTCTTCGACGTCCTGGTCCTCGTCACCACGTTCACCGCGACCGTGCCGTACCTGCTGGCGGCAGCCGCGCAGATCTTCCACCTAGTCTCCGGCAGGTCGGTGGACCGCGCGCGCCTGGTGCGGGACTCGGTGGTCACCGCGATCGCGGCGGCCTTCTCCCTCTGGCTGATGGCCGGTGCCGGCTACGCGGCGGTGTACCAGGGCGCGCTGTTCCTGTTCGCGGGAGTCATCGTCTACGCGGTACTGGCGGCCCGGCAGCGGCGCCGGCCCGCGGAAACGGCCGAAGCGGTGTCCCCCGCCCGGTAGAGGGCGGCTCTTCCAGGAAGGGCAGCCTCGGTCAGGCCGGGGTCCGCCCTTCCTTCCGGCACGGTTTCCTCCTCGGGAGCGACGACGTCCTCCGCCACCGACGCGGGCATCGACCTCCTCGCCCACCACCGGGCAGTCGTCCGCGGGATGGTCACGCGGACAGCTGAGGCTGTGGGCGAGTTAGGCCCTCGCCCGTAGAGCCGCCGCCCGTGTCCATGGTCGACATCATCCAGGCCCCCGAAAGAGCGAGAGGCTGTTCCGGACCCGCCGAAACAGCCTCTGACCTGCGTCTTCGCAAGTCGGGACGACAGGATTTGAACCTGCGACCCCTTGACCCCCAGTCAAGTGCGCTACCAAGCTGCGCCACGTCCCGTCGCGTTCCCACCCGGGTGTCCCGTGTGATCACGCAGGTCAACCCTACCGCACCGGTGCGGGTGCCCGTGTCGTCTCCGTCGTGGCGGGGGTCGTCGTACGGCCGGGGCGGCGGGCCGGGACGAGCAGGGCCGCGCCGGCCGCGGCCAGGCAGAGGAGGGCGAGCAGGGCCCAGCCGTGGGTGTAGCCGGAGGCGTAGGGCAGGCCGGAGGGCTGGAGGCGGCCGGTGACCAGGACGCTGGTGAGCGCGGCGCCGATGGAGCCGCCGATGGTGCGGATGTTGGCGTTCATGCCGGTCGCGGCGCCGGTCTGCTCGGGCGGGACACTGCCGACGACGAGGTTGGCCATGGAGGCGAAGGCCAGTCCGATGCCCAGGCCGAACAGTCCGGCGACCACGGCTATCTGCCACGGGGCGTCATGCCAGAAGGTGAGGAATCCGCAGGCCAGCGCGCCGAGTGCGGCACCGGTGGCGAGGAGCGCCTTGGCGCCGACGCGGGGCTCCAGGCGCCCCGAGAGGATGCCGGAGACGAACATCGCCAGCAGCATCGGCAGCATGAGCAGGCCTGACGCGGTGACACTCGCGCCGAAGCCGTAACCGGCCGCGGACGGCGTCTGGACGAAGCCCGGCAGGAAGGACCAGATCGCGTACATGCCGGCGCCGAAGAGCAGGGCGGCCGCGTTGGTGGTCCACACCGCGGGCAGCCGCATCACGCGCAGGTCGATCAGCGGGGTGCGGGAGCGGGCCTCGGTCGTCACCCACACGGCGAACAGCACGACGGCGGCGGCGAACAGGCCGAGCACCTTCGGCGAGCCCCAGCCCCACTGCCCGGCCTGGCTCAGCGGCAGCAGCAGGGCCACGAGCCAGGCGGAGAGCAGCCCGGCGCCGTACCAACTCACCCTCCCCTGGGCCCGCTTGGGCGATTCGGGCACGTAGCGCAGGGCGATGAGGACGGTCGCGGCGACGATCGCCACGGGGATCCAGAAGAGCCAGCGGTAGTCGAGCGCGGAGACGATCGGCCCGGCGGCCACCATGCCGACCCCGCCCCCGGCCGCGATCACGGCGGAGAGGTTGCTGATGCTCCCGCTGATCTCGGCGGGCGCGAACTCGTCCCGGATGATGCCGAAGGACAGCGGGAACAGGGCGCCGCCGACGCCCTGGACGACGCGGGCGACGATGAGGACGCCGATGTCCGGGGCGAGCGCGGCGATCAGGCAGCCGGCGAGGACGGTGAGCAGGACCGCGACGAGTGTGCGCTTCTTGCCGACGAGGTCGCCGACGCGGCCGAGGATCGGGGTGAAGACCGAGGCGGACAGCAGGTAGGCCGTCATCACCCAGGTCGCGGTCGACTGGGAGGCGTGCAGGGCGTGCTGGACGGTCGGCAGGGCCGGCGCGATCAGCGACTGCAGCATCGAGAACACGCCGGCACCGGTCGCGAGAACGGCGAAGGTGAGGCGCGTGGACTTGCGGGGCATGAGGGAGCCTCTCCGAAGGGGGAGCGCTGTGGATGGGCGGAGGGGCTTCCTGCCGGGCACGTCTGCCCAGGGCGGAGCCGCCCCCGCACTGCTAAAGTGGAGGTACCCCTCCACTCTAGCGGAGGCGTACCTCCGGTTCAACTGAAGCGGATGTACCCCTCCGGTTCATCGATTCCCCTCCGGGAGGCAGCAGTGACGGCCACGCCGTTCCCCGTCGGCGAACTCGTGGCGGCCCGCCGGCCGCACCGCAAGGACGCCGCCCGCAACTTCGACGCCCTGCTCGCCGCCGCCCGGGAGGCGTTCGCGGAGCACGGCTCGGACGCCTCCCTGGAGGACATCGCCCGCCGCGCCGGCGTCGGCATCGGCACCCTGTACCGGAACTTCCCCACCCGCCGCGAGCTGTTCGAGAGCGTCTACGCCGACGAGGTCGACGCCCTGTGCCGGACGGCCGTGGAGCTGGCGGACCTGGAGCCGTGGGAGGCACTGACGGCCTGGCTGGACCGGTTCGCCGGCTACATGGTCACCAAGCGCGCGGTGCGCGAGGCGCTGAACGACGAGTCGGAGATCTTCCAGACCTGCCGCGACTCGATGTACTCGGCCGGCGGTCCGCTGCTGGAGCGGGCCCAGAAGGCGGGTGTGGCCCGCACGGACATGGACTTCACCGACCTGCTGCGGATGGTCGCCGGCATCACGGCCACGGTGTTCGACGACGACGCCCAGCGCGACCGGGTCCTCGCCATCGCCCTGGACGGCGTGCGCACCGGCCGCTGATCCCGCCGTCGGCAGGAGCCGCCTACTTGATCAGCGCGTTCGCCACCACCACGATCACCCCGAGCAGCGCGTCCCCCATCCCGATGACCACGGCCGTCGGCCACCGCCGCGCCGACCAGCGGGCGGTGAGGAGGCCGAGCACGAAGAGGATCACGATGTTGAGGGCAAACGCCGCGTACTCGACGCCCGTCGCGGGGAACCACCCCAGCCACGCGCCCGCGAGCAGCAGGACCGTGGGCAGCACGGCCGTGACCAGCGGCCACTCGTCCCGCATCGCGCGCAGCGCGTCCCACCGGCCGTGGGGGCGGCGCTCGGCGATGTAGTGGGCGTAGCCGTGGGCGAGGGCCGAGGCGAGCGCGGTCACCAGCACCCAGGCGGCGTCGTAGTCGCGGACCTCGGCGGATGTGTGGCCGTACTGGGTGAGCGCCGCCACCATCGAGCTGGCGAGGACGGCGCCGTACACCCCGCCGAACAACACCGCCTCGCGGGTGTCGTGTCGCCGGGGAGGTGCCGTGCCGACCGCCGTGGAGTCAGCCATGTCCTCCACGATCACCCGTGCCGCGTCCGCCCGCCAGTCCGCACGGACCGACGAAGTGTCCTCCCACCAGCCCCGATGCCCCACACACTGTCGGGCGCGAGGCGCGCGGGGCACTGGTTAGGGTCGCCGCATGACGCACAGCTTCGCGCTCCACATCCCCGACGCCGCTCTCGAACCCGAGCCCCTCTCCCCGGAGCAGATCGTCTCCGGGAACCCGGAGGTCACCGGGAAGGTGGTCTGGGAGTCGCCGGACGGCCGGCAGATCCGCGGCATCTGGCAGATCACGCCGGGCGTGGTCACCGACACGGAGGCGGACGAACTCTTCGTGGTGATCAGCGGCTCGGCGACGATCGAGGTCGCGGACGGGCCGACGCTGCGGGTGGGGCCGGGCGACATGGCGGTGCTGCGCGCGGGCGACCGTACGACGTGGACGGTGCACGAGACGCTGCGCAAGGCGTACGCCGTCAACCTCTGACTTCGTCGCAGGGCGGCGCCGTCGTCCCCCGGACCTCCAGCGTCGGTACGGCGAGGTGGACGCGCCCCTCGCCGTCCGGCCGCTCGAACCGGTCGAGCAGACAGCGAGCGGCGCGCCGGCCGATCTCGTACGGGGCCGTGTCGACCGTGGTCAGCCAGACGTGCCGCAACCGGGAGATGCTGGTGTTGTCGTAGCCGGCCACGGAGAGGTCGCGGGGCACCCTGAGGCCCAGTTCCCCGGCCGCCGACAGGGCGCCGACCGAGGCCATGTCGTTGACGGCGAAGAGCGCCGTCGGCCGCTCCGGGCGGCTGAGCAGGCGTACGGTCCCCCGGTAGCCGCCCTCCTCGGTCAGGTCGCCCGGCTCGACGACCGGTTCGGCGCCGTGGGCCCGCATCGCCGTCTCGAAGCCCTGCCTGCGCAGGGCGCCGACCGCGCCGTGGCCCGCGAGATGGGCGATCCGGCGGTGGCCGAGGCCGAGTAGGTGCTCGGTGGCGAGCCGGGCCCCGTGCTCGTCGTCCCCGGCGACGACGTCCACCCCCTTGGGCCGGGGCTCACGGGCGCCCGCCACGACCGTCGGCATCCGCCGCGCGAGCGCGCCGAGACCGCCCGCGTCGGGGACCGTGCCGACGATCACCAGCCCGTCCACACCGAGGTCCAGGAACGGTTCGGCCAGGTCGTGCCCCATCCGCCGGTTCAGCCGGGCGTCGGCGAGCAGCATGTGCAGGCCGGCGGCGTGCAGCAGGGAGTTGAGACCGTCGAGGAGGTCGACGAACCAGGGATTGCGCAGGTCGTCCAGGAGGACGCCCACGGTGCGGGTGCGCTGTTCGCTCAGGCTGCGGGCAGCCGCGTTGGGCCGGTAGCCCAGCTCGCGCACCGCGCGCAGCACGGCCTCCCGCTTCTCGGGGCTCACCGGTCCCGAGCCGCGCAGCACCAGCGAGACCAGCGACTTGGACACTCCGGCCCGCTCGGCCACGTCACGGATCGTCGGCGGTCTCATACCTTGGACCGTTCCATACGGCGTACCGCGCTGTCAAAGGGTTGACACCGTGCTCATGTCCGCACAAAGGTGGCCTGGAAGGAACATGGACCGGTCCAAACGGGTCTCGTGAAGGGGCTGTCATGGTGGATGAGCTGGGTGTCGCCGTCGTCGGGTTCGGCTGGATGGGCCGGGTGCACACCCAGGCGTACGCCCGTCTCGGGCACCACTATCCGCGGCTTCCGCTACGGCCCCGGCTGGTCACGGTCGCCGAGGAGGTGCCGGGGCGGGCCGAGGAGGCCGCCGAGCGGTTCGGGTTCGCCACCGCGACCCGCGACTGGCGCGAGGTGGCCGCCGACCCGCGGGTGCGGGCCGTCAGCATCACCGCCCCGAACTTCCTGCACCGGGAGATCGGCGTGGCGATGGCCGAGGCGGGCAAGCACATCTGGATCGAGAAGCCGGTCGGGCTGACCGCCGACGACGCCCGCGCGGTCGCCGACGCGGCCGCCAGGGCCGGCGTGCAGGGCGCGGTCGGCTTCAACTACCGCAACGCGCCCGCCGTCGAAGCCGCCCGCGATCTCATCGCCTCCGGCGGGATCGGCACGGTCACCCACGTCCGCATCCGGCTGTTCAGCGACTACGCGGCCCACCCGGACGGCGCCCTGACCTGGCGGTACGAGCGGGCGCGCGGCGGCAGCGGGGTCCTCGGCGACCTGGCCTCGCACGGCGCCGACCTGGCCCGCTTCCTGCTCGGCGACATCACCTCGCTCACCGCCGACACCGCGATCTTCCTCCCCGAGCGCGCCCGGCCGACCGGCGCCACCGCCGGTCACGCCCTCGCCTCCGGCGGCGAACCCGGACCGGTCGAGAACGAGGACTATGTCAACTGCCTGCTTCGCTTCGCCTCCGGCGCGCGCGGGGTCCTGGAGGCCTGCCGGGTCTCGGTCGGCGAGCAGAACACCTACGGCTTCGAGGTGCACGGCACGAAGGGGGCGGTGTTCTGGGACTTCCGACGGATGAACGAGCTGGCGGTGAGCCGGGGTACGACGTACCAGGACCAGCCGGTGAGCACGGTGTACGTGGGGCCGGGAGCCGGTGAGTTCGCGGCGTTTCAGCCGGGGGCGGCCAATGCGATGGGGTACGACGATCTGAAGGTGATCGAGGCGTATCGGTTCGTGCGGTCCGTGGCGGAGGGGGTGCCGTACGGGGCCACGCTCGCGGACGCGGTTCGCTGCGCGGCCGTGCTGGATGCGATGGTGCTGGCCGCTCAGCGGGGAACGTGGGTGGACGTCGATGCCAGCTGAGCACACCGCCTGAAGTGCCGCCCTGTGCCGTCAGGCGTCTGCGGCGCCGTCGTGGCTCGTCGCGCAGTTCCCCGCGCCCCTCTGGGGCGCTGTCCTGACCAGCGCCCCCACACCCGCCGTCAGCGCCTCGACCACCGGGCCCGGCGGGATGTCGGTGTCGTCGGTGGTGCGGGCCAGCAGGGGCAGCTCCACCTGGACTCCGCCGAGGCGGGTCAGGTTGACCGGGTTTCTGGGGTGTATGCCGCGCAGGCCGGACGGGATGGCCGCCAGGTCGGTGACGGTCGGGAAGTGCGGGGCATGGGCGGTGAGCGCCTCGGCCAGGACGTGGGCCGCGTCCCGGTGGCGTCCGCCGAGGAAGACGGAGCGCGGTGCCTGGGGACGCATATGGCCGTGCAGGGAGACGGTGAGGCAGACCCGCTCGAGGAACTCCCGCAGCAGCGCGCAGTGGTCGGCCGCCATGTGCGGCGACGGGACGTGCACGGGACGCCGTACCCCCGGCTGGGTGAAGACCAGGCTGGTGGCGCCGCAGCGACGGGCCACCGTCTCGGCGAGCTGGGCCGTGCCCCCTTCGTTACTGCCGTGCAGGGCGAGCAGCCCGATGCCGCCGCGGCCCGGTACGAGGGTCGCGACCATCGGAACGCCCTCGATCTCCACCTCTTCGGTACGTGTCATCGCTCCCCCTCAGCCGTCCGCCGGCGCGGGCATGTTATAGGGCGTGACGACCTGGATCGCCGACGGGAGCAGCGGTCCGGCGGGCGGCAGGGCGCCGTGGTGGCGCATGACCGCGTGACAGGCCTCGCGCAGATCGTGCCGCAGGTCGTGGTGGAGCACGGCGGACAGCCGGTGCTCGCGCAGCAGCCGGGTGTTGTCGTGGTCGAGGTCGTGGGCGATGAACACGGCGCACTGCCGGCCGAGGTCGGCGAAGGCGCGCAGGGTGGCGTTGTTGCCGCCGCCGATGGAGTACACGGCCCGGATCTCCGGGTCCCGTTCCAGAGCGGCGCGGGCCAGGTCGTACTGGGTGGCGTCCAGGCCCTGGCTCTCGGCGATCTCCACCAGGGTGCGCTGCGGGTGCCGGGCCCGCATGACGCTCCTGAAGCCCATCTCGCGCTCCTCCTCGTTGCGGAAGGAGCCGCTGCTGAGGCTGGTGAGGACGTTGCCGGGCCGGTCGCCGAGCCACTGGCCCATCAGATAGGCGGCGGTGGCGCCGGCGGCCCGGTTGTCGCTGCCGACGTAGCCGAGCCGGCCGCTGGCGGGCAGGTCGGTGACCAGGGTGACGACCGGGATGCCGGCCGCGGTGAGCCGGCCCACGGCGGCGGTGACCTCGGGGACGTCAGGGGCCTTGAGGATCACGCCCTGGGAGCCGCGCCGGGCGATCCGGTCCAGCGTCCTGACCTGCTCGGCGGCCGGTCCGGTCTCGCGGAAGTGGAAGCGGGAGCGGACCACCGCCGGGTGCAGGGAGGGCAGTTCGGCCTCCAGGGCGGCGCGCACGGCGGTGCTGAACCGCTCGGGGGCCTGCACCACGATGTCGACCATGAAGGTACGGCCGACCAGCCGCACCTGGGTGCGCTGCCGGTCGAGGTCGGCGATGGCGCGGCGCACCTCCTGGGCGGTGCTCTCGCGCACCCCTCCCCTGCCGTTCAGCACGCGGTCCACGGTGGCCTCGCTCAGGCCCGCCTGACGTGCGATCTCCCGGATGGGGAACGGGTGGCCCATGGCCCGGCTCCTTGAGGGGTTTTTGATGGCTTCCTGCTGGTTGTTCGAGGGGTTTGTACTGACAAGAATGACAGGGCCGCGCCGCTCCTGTGACCGGAAGAGGGACACCGATGTCCGTCGCCGCCGCATCCGCGAGGAGCGGACCCCGCAGCGGCTCCGTGCGGAGCCGGGGGCCGGTACGGAACGGCGAGAGAGCCGAGGAAGGCCAGGTTCAGGTCATGGGGCTTCGCGACGGACTTCTTCGGGAAAAGATCGTGCTGGTCAACGGGGGCAGCCAGGGGGTGGGTGCCGCGATCGCGCGGGCGGCCGTCCGGGAGGGCGCCGTCGTCGCGGTCACCGGCCGCCGCACCGAACCGGGTGAGGCGCTGGTGGCCGAACTGGCGGCGGCCGGGGGCAAGGCGATGTTCGTACGCGCCGACCTGGCGGATGCCGACCAGGCCAGGGCGGCGGTCGCCGAGGTGGTGGACGCCTTCGGCCGGATCGACTGTCTGGTGAACTCGGCGGGGCTGACCTCCCGGGGCACGCTGCTGGACACGACACCGGAGCTGTTCGACGCGCACATCGCGATCAACCTCAAGGGGCCGTTCTTCGCCATGCAGGCGGCGGTCGCCGACATGGTGGCCCGCAAGGCGCCCGGCACGATCGTCAACATCATCACCTCCTCGGCGCACGGCGGCCAGCCGTTCCTGGCGCCGTACGTCGCCGCCAAGGCGGGCCTCGCGGGCCTCACCCGCAACGCGGCGCACGCCCACCGCTGGGACCGGATCCGGATCAACGGCCTGAACATCGGCTGGACGGCGACGGAGGGCGAGGACGCCACCCAGCGCGCCTTCCACGGCGCCGGCGACGACTGGCGGGAGCAGGCCGCGGCGAGGCTGCCGATGGGCCGGCTCGGCCAACCGGACGAGATCGCCGACTTCGTGGTGTTCCTGCTGTCCGACCGGTCCGGCGTGGTCACCGGGTCGGTGATCGACTGGGACCAGAACGTCCTCGGCGGCCTCGACTGAACCCCCCTCTCTGCTCGTCCCCGTAAGAACTGCAAGGAGCGTCATCCTCATGCGCATCGGAATCCTCGGCCTCGGCCGCATCGGCGCCTTCCACGCCGAGACCCTCTCCGGACTGGACGCCGTCGAGTCGCTGGTCGTCGCGGACCCGTTCGCGGACGCCGCCAAGGCCGCCGCCGAGCGGTTCGGCGCCGAGGTGGCGGACTCCCCGGAGGCGCTGCTGGCGGCCGGGGTGGACGGCCTGGTCGTCGCGGCGGCCACCGACGCCCACCCGGCGCTGATCCGGGCGGGTGTCGAGGCCGGTGTCCCGGTCTTCTGCGAGAAGCCGGTCGCCCGCACCATGGCGGAGGGCGTGGCGGTGCTCGACGCCGTACGGGACAGCGGCGTGCCGATCCAGATCGGCTACAACCGGCGCTTCGACGCCGGTTTCACCGCCGCGCGGGCCGCCGTCCAGTCGGGCGAGCTGGGCAGGCTGCACACGGTCCGCTCCACGACCCTGGACCCGGCACCGCCCCCTGCCGCGTACATCGCCGCGTCCGGGGGGATCTTCCGGGACTGCTCCGTGCACGACTTCGACATCATCCGCTGGGTGACGGGCCGTGAGGTCACCGAGGTGTACGCGGTCGGCGGCAACCGGGGCGCCGACTACATCGAGGCGGCGGGCGACGCCGACACCACCGGCGCGATCCTCACCCTGGACGACGGCACCCTCGCGGTGGTCTCCAACTCCCGCCACAACGCCCGGGGTCATGACGTCCGCATGGAACTGCACGGCTTCACGGACTCGATCGCGGTCGGCCTGGACGACAGGCTCCCGCTGCGCTCGGTCGAACCCGGCGTGAGCTTCCCGGCCGGCACCCCGCACGACTTCTTCATGGACCGCTTCGCGGACGCCTACCGTGCCGAACTCACCGCGTTCACCGAGGTCGTGTCCGGCACCCGCCCCTCCCCCTGCACCGTCGAGGACGCCTTGGAGGCGGGCTGGATCGCCGAGGCCTGCACCCTGTCCCTGCACGAGCACCGGCCGGTGACGCTCGCGGAGGTCCGGCAGGCGTGAACCAGGGGGCGGGGGGGGGGGGGGGGGGGGGGGTGGGGGGGGTGGTGGGGGGGGGGGGGGGGGGCGGACGCCGTACCGTCGTCTCGGC
>NZ_JBVJVY010000010.1:0-36889 GCF_055603265.1 Streptomyces sp. NPDC037288 | reverse complement strand
GGCCGTGCGGCCTCCCCACTTCCCCCCCCCTCCCCTCCCACCACCACCCCCCCTCCCCCCCCCCACCGCTCCGGCAGACGCCCCCCGGGCCCCCCCCCCGCCCCCCCCCCCCCCCCCGCATCCGTGTCTCAGCCGCAGTAACGGATCAGCCACTCGTCGGGGTTGTAGGTGTCCCGCGCCGGGTCCGGCACGGTGGCCGGCTGGGTCTCGGTCGTGTCCTCGGGGCGTATCCGCTCGGGCAGCGAGCCGAAGCGGTTATGGCGCAGGGCCGCCGCGTCGGCGGTGTCCCCGGGCGTCTTCCGGGCTTCCGTGCGGTGCGTCATCTCGTCCTCCCGTCTGCGCGGGCGTCCCCCGTCGTCGTACTGAACGCCCGCGTGCCCCCGGTTGGTTCCCGATCGGACGATGGCCGAATCCGTTGCCCTCACGCAGGAACCGGGCCCCCGCGGAGGGGACCCGGTTCCGGGGAGTGCGCTCAGGCCCCGCAGGAGCGCAGGAACCGGCGGGTGCGGACCGCGATCGGGAGGGGCTTGTCCGGCTCGCACGGGTACATGTCCTGCTCGACGATCGCGAACAGCTCCACGCCCAGCTTCTGCGCCGCTTCCAGGACGGGCCCCAACTCGGGGACCCCGGACGGCGGTTCGCACATCACACCCCGCTGCACCGCCGGCCCGAACGGCACCTCGTGCGCGACCACCTCGGCGAGGACGTCCGGGTCGACCTGCTTGAGGTGCAGATAGCCGATGCGCTCGCCGTAGGTCTCGATGAGCTTGACGCTGTCCCCGCCGCAGTAGGCGTAGTGCCCGGTGTCCAGGCAGAGGTTGACCAGCCCGGAGTCGGTGGAGTCCAGGAAGCGTTCGACGTGCTCCTCGGTGTCGATGTGGGTGTCGGCGTGCGGGTGGACCACGATGTCCAGCCCGTAGGTGTCCTTCACCTCGTGTCCGAGCCGTTCCATGCCCTTGGTGAGGTGCGCCCACTGCTCGGCGGTCAGCTCCGGCGGCTCCAGGATCTCGGCGGTCTTGTCGTCCCGCCAGAAGGACGGGATGACCACCAGGTGCCGCGCGCCCGTCGCCTGGGTGAGCGCGGCGACCTGGCTGACGTGCGCCCAGGTGTCCTCCCACACGGACGGGCCGCGGTGCATGCCGGTGAAGACCGTGCCCGCCGAGACCTTCAGGTTCCGCCGGGCCACCTCGTCCCGCAGGCGCGCGGGGTCGGTGGGGAGGTAGCCGTAGGGGCCGAGTTCGATCCAGTCGTAGCCGGCCTCGCGGACCTCGTCGAGGAAGCGTTCCCAGGGCACCTGCCGCGGGTCGTCGGGGAACCAGACGCCCCAGGAGTCGGGGGCCGAGCCGACCCGGATCCGGTCCAGCGGGGTGGGGAGGGCCATGGTCAGGGGGTTCCTTCCGGGGAGGGGGCGACGGGTGCGGTCAGGTCGCTCTCTTCGGGGAGTTCCTCGGTGTCGACGCCGCGTACCTGGGCGAGTTCGTGTTTGAGCGCGGCGAGTTCGGCGCCGCCGGCCATGTGGTTGGTCAGTTCTTCCAGGCTGACCTCGCCGCGGTCGGCGGACAGCTCCAGGGTGCCCAGGCGCAGGACGCTGAAGTGGTCGCCGACCATGTAGGCGTGGTGGGGGTTGTGGGTGATGAAGATGACGCCGAGGCCGCGGTCGCGGGCGGCGGCGATGTACTTCAGGACCACGCCGGACTGTTTGACGCCCAGGGCCGCGGTCGGCTCGTCCAGGATGAGGACCCGGGCGCCGAAGTAGACGGCGCGGGCGATGGCCACGCACTGGCGCTGGCCGCCGGAGAGGGTGCCGATGGGCTGTTCCAGGTCGTCCAGGACGATGCCCATGTGGCGCAGTTCCTGGTCGGCGGTGGCCTTCATACGGGCGATGTCCAGGCGGCGCACGGGCCATGGGCCGCGGGTCATCTCCGAGCCGAGGAAGAAGTTCCGCCACACCGGCATCAGCGGCACCGTCGCCAGGTCCTGGTAGACGGTGGCGATACCGCGGCCGAGGGCCTCGCGCGGGCTGGAGAAGCGGACGGGGGTGCCGTCGACGAGGAAGTCGCCCTCGGTGTGCTGGTGGAGCCCGGAGATGATCTTGATGAGGGTGGACTTGCCGGCGCCGTTGTCGCCGAGGACGCAGGTCACCTTGCCGGCGTGGACGGTGAGGTCGACGCCGTGCAGGGCGCGGATGTTGCCGTAGGACTTGCCCGCCCGGCGCAGCTCGACGAGGGGGCCGTCCCCGGCGGGCGGCGTGTCCTTGAGAACGGCGCCGTGGGTCTTGTGGTCGGTCATCGCTTTACCTCCGGGTCGCCGTGCGCTGGACCCACAGATTGATCAGGACGGCGCCCAGCAGCATCACGCCGAGGAAGGCCTTGAACCAGTCGGGGTTCCAGCCGGCGTAGACGATGCCCTGGTTGACCATGCCGAACATGAACGCTCCGAAGACCGGGCCGATGGCGGAGCCGTAGCCGCCGGTGAGCAGACAGCCGCCGATCACCGCCGCGGCGATGTAGATCAGCTCGTTGCTCACGCCTTCGCCGGACTGCACGGTGTTGAAGGAGAACAGGTTGTGCATGCCGACGAACCAGGCCCCGAGACCGACCAGCATGAACAGTGTGATCTTGGTGAAGTTCACCGGCACACCGACCGCCCGCGCGGACTCCTTGTTGCCGCCGACCGCGAAGATCCAGTTGCCGTACTTGGTGCGCAGCAGCACCCAGGTGGCCAGCGCGGCGAAGACCAGCCACCACACGATCGTGATCTTCACCTGCACCCCGCCCACGTCGAAGGACGACGCGAAGATCTTCTTCGCCTGGGTGAAGCCGTCCATGTCGCTGATGTCGTCGGTGGCGACATTGCCGGTGACCCATTTCGTCACGGCCAGGTTCACGCCCTGCAGGATCAGGAAGGTGCCGAGGGTGATGAGGAAGCTCGGCAGCCCGGTCCTGACCACCATCCAGCCGTTGAACGCGCCGATGGCCAGGGAGACGACCAGGGCGACGACCACGCCGGTCCACACGTTCAGCGTCAGCTGGTAGCTGAGCATGCTCGCGGTCAGCGCCGAGGAGATCACCGCGACGCCGGCGGAGAGGTCGAACTCGCCGCCGATCATCAGCAGGGCGACCGGCAGGGCCATGATCCCGATCGTCGAGGACTGGTAGAGGATCGTGGCCATGGAGCTGCCCTGGCGAACCGAGGGCGCGGCGATCAGGAAGAAGACCAGTACGGCGGCGGCGCCGAGGAAGACACCCACTTCGGGCCGGGCCAGCAGCCGCAGCGCCAGCGGGCGCCGGGCCGTACGGCCGTCGGTCTGCTTCGGACCGGATCCCGGCGGGGTGGTCATCGCCGGCTCAGCCTGCTGGGCCATGCTCATCACCGGGTCCCCTTCGCGGCGAACTCGGCGACCTTGTCGACATTGGACTTGTCGACGAAGGCCGGGCCGGTCAGCACCGGCTGGACCCCGCCGCCGCTGTAGTTGCCGTTGTTCTTGTAGAGCCACAGCGCGTCGACCGCGAGGTAGCCCTGCAGGTAGGGCTGCTGGTCGACGGCGAACTCGATCGAGCCGTTGTGGACGGCCTTCACCAGATCCTTGTTCAGGTCGAACGTGGCCACCTTGGCCTTGCTGCCCGCGTCACCCACCGCCTGCGTGGCGGTCAGGGCGAAGGGGGCGCCGAGGGTGACGACCGTGTCGATGGAGTCGTCCTGCTTCAGCTTGGCCGTGATGGTCGACTTCACCGACGGCATGTCGGTGCCGTTCACGTACAGCGTCTCAGCGGTGCCCTTGAACGTCTTCCGCACGCCGTCGCAGCGCTGGGTGAGGCCCACGTTGCCCTGCTCCTGGATGACGCAGACGATCTTCTTGGCGCCGGTGGTGTTCAGCTTGTCGCCGAACGCCTCGCCGGCCACGCTCTCGTCCTGCCCGAAGAACTCCAGGAGGCCCAGCTTCCTCCAGTCACTCAGGCCGGAGTTCAGGCCCACCACCGGTATGCCGGCCTGCTCCGCCTTGCCGATGACGTTCTTCATCGCGTCCGGCTTGGCCAGGGTGACCGCGACGCCGTCGACGTGCTGGTCGATCGCGTTCTGCACCAGGTTCGCCTGGTTGCCGGCGTTGGGGTCGGCGGAGTAGATGAGCTTGACGTTGTCCTTGGCGGCGGCCGCCTCGGCGCCCTTGCGGACCGTGTCCCAGAAGGTGTCGCCGGGCGCCTGGTGCGTGACCAGTGCGACGGTCATGCGTGGGGTGTCGGCCCGGCCGGCCGAGGCGTTCTGCGCCGCCTCCTCGGCCTTCTTGCCGCCGTGGGCGCTTGCGCAGCCGGCGAGGGTCAGGGCTGCCGCGGCGGCCACCGCCACGACGGGGGCCAGTCTCCGGGAGCGGGAGGGAGAAGAGCGGTCCATCTTTCCTGCACCTCACTGTGCGTGCGACGGGGGAGGGACGCTGTTGCGTTGGGACGCGATCCAAGTCCCTGACGAGCCCGCTGTCAATACTTTGTTAAGACATCATTGCACGAGCAGGTCCGAATGTAAGTACAAATCACGGGCAGCCTCACCTCCCGGACATGCGCCCGGAAGGCGTGAGCCCAGTACACCGCACCCCGCAGCGAACGGCACCGGGTCACGTTTCAGGCAAGAGACACCCCAGCGCGATCCGGCCTATTGACTCATGAGCGGACGTGGGGCTGTCATTACGCCACGATGTTCGGTCGAGTTGGTTTCTGAGCGGTTTCGAAAGCCTTTCGTTGATCAACTCATCCCCTTGACCGAGCCCTGTATTCCTCAGGAGCCGCCATGCGCCTCTCCCCCTCCGGTCTTTCCCTCCCGGGTCCCAGCCGTCGGTCGGTCCTGCGCACAGCAGGCGGTGCCGCCCTGCTCGCCGGAGCCGGGACATCCCTGCTGTCCGCCTGCTCAGGCAGCGGTTCCACCTCCGACCCGAAGACCGTCACGCTCGGCTCCAACGCCTCGGACGCCGTGCCGAAGGCGGCGTTCGAGAGCGTCTACGCGGCCTTCAAGAAGCAGTCCGGCATCACCGTCGACGTGAACACGAAGGACCACAACACCTTCCAGGAGCAGATCAACTCCTATCTGCAGGGCACTCCG
Source organism: Streptomyces sp. NPDC037288 (assembly GCF_055603265.1). Lineage (NCBI taxonomy): Bacteria > Bacillati > Actinomycetota > Actinomycetes > Kitasatosporales > Streptomycetaceae > Streptomyces > Streptomyces sp. NPDC037288. Next base: position 31,801 of record NZ_JBVJVY010000010.1, on the reverse strand, counting down.
GACGACGTGTTCAACTGGTTCGCCGGGTACCGCATGCAGTTCTTCGCGGCGAAGGGTCTGGCCTCGCCGATCGACGACGTGTGGCAGAAGATCGGGGACAACTTCCCGGACGCGATGAAGAAGCTCAGCAAGGGCGAGGACGGCAAGTACTACTTCATGCCGCTGACGACGTACCCCTGGGCGGTCTTCTACCGCAGGAGCGTCTTCACGCAGCACGGCTACAAGGTTCCCGCCACGTGGGACGAACTCGTCGCCCTGTGCAGGCAGATGAAGAAGGACGGGCTGGTCCCGATCGCCTTCGGCGACAAGGACGCCTGGCCGGCGATGGGCACCTTCGACCAGATCAACTTCCGGCTCAACGGCTACGACTTCCACGTCCGGCTGATGGCGGGCAAGGCGTCCTGGACCGACGCCAAGGTGAAGGCCGTCTTCGACCACTGGGCGGAGATCCTCCCCTACCACCAGGACGGCTTCATGGGCCGCACCTGGCAGGACGCCGCGCAGACGCTGGTCGCGAAGAAGGCCGGCATGTACCTCCTCGGCTCCTTCGTGGCCCAGCAGTTCACGAACAAGGCCGACCTGGACGACCTCGACTTCTTCCCCTTCCCGGAGATCAACTCCGCGTACGGCCAGGACACGGTCGAGGCGCCGACCGACGGCTTCATGGTCAGCAAGTCCCCGAAGAACCACGCGGGTGTCGTGAAGCTGCTGGAGTACCTGGGCTCCCCGGCGGCCGAGGAGTTGTACCTCAAGGGCGACCCGAGCGTGGTGGCCGCCTCCGGCAAGGCGAGCACCTCCTCGTACTCGGCGCTGCAGAAGAAGGCGTTCGAGATGATCGGCAACGCCAAGAGCCTCACCCAGTTCATGGACCGCGACTCCCGGCCCGACTTCACCTCCACCGTGATGCAGCCGGGCCTGCAGAAGTTCCTGCAGAACCCCAAGGGCGTGGACAGCCTGCTGTCGTCCGTCGAGCGCCAGAAGAAGCAGATCTTCGCGTCCCAGTGAGCGTCCCGATGACGACCGACGCGACGACGAAGACCCCGCAGGCAGGCGCCGTGCCTCCGGCGGGGCCCACGCCCGAGAAGAAGCGGGTCACACGGGGCCACCGGCGCCTGCTGACCCGCCGTGACCGGTTCACGCTCGCCCTGATGGCGGGCGTGCCGGCGATCCTGCACGTGGCCCTGGTCTGGGTCACCGCCCTCGCCTCGATCTTCCTCGCCTTCACCACCTGGGACGGCATCGGATTCGACTCGATCAAGTGGGTGGGCCTGGACAACTTCGCACAGCTCTTCAGCGACAACCCGCAGTTCTGGCCGGCCGTCCAGCACAACGTGATCTGGTTCGTCGTACTGATCCTGATCCCGACGCCGTTCGGCCTGTTCCTGGCCGTGCAGCTGGACAAGCGGATCCGCTTCAGCCGGGTCTACCAGACCGCGTTCTTCCTGCCGGTCGTCATCTCGATGGCCTGCATCGGCTTCGTCTGGCAGCTGGTCTACAACCCGGACACCGGCCTGATCAACAGCATCCTCGGGGCCAACAAACCCGGCCACTACATCGACTGGATCGGCGACCCGCACCTCAACCTGTGGGCGATCCTCCTCGCCGCGTCCTGGCGGCACACCGGCTACATGATGATCCTGTACCTGGCCGGCCTGAAGAGCGTCGACCCCTCGCTGCGGGAGGCCTCCGCGCTGGACGGCGCGGGCGAGTGGCAGACGTTCAGGAGCGTCATCTTCCCCACCCTGCGCCCGACCAACACGGTCGTCCTGGTCGTCACGATCATCGAGGCACTGCGCGCCTTCGACCTGGTCTTCGTCTTCAACAAGGGCGCCCAGGGCACCGAGTTGCTGTCGATCCTGGTCACCAACAACATCATCGGCGAGTCCAGCCGCATCGGTTACGGCTCCGCCATCGCCGTCGTCCTGCTGGTGATCTCCCTGGCGGTGATCATCCCCTACCTGATCGCCACCTTCCGGAAGGAGCGGCGGGCATGAGCAGCACCACTGTGCCGTTGAAGCGGCGCGCCCCCGTCCGGCCCGCCCGCGTCCTGCTGCACGTCTTCCTCGCCGGTACGGCGCTGGCGTGGCTGGCGCCGCTGCTGTGGGCGGTCTTCTCGGCGCTGCGTCCCTACAGCGAGACCAGCACCCGGGGTTACGTGTCCTGGCCGCACGCGCTGAACCTCGACAACTTCAAGAACGCGTTCGTGCAGTCGGACATGCTGCACTACTTCGGCAACACACTGGTCATCGCGGTGCCGGCCGTGCTGCTGACCCTGTTCCTGTCCTCGTGTGTCGCGTTCTACGTCAGCCGCTTCGACTTCCGCCTGAACCTGGCCCTCCTGCTGGTCTTCACGGCCGGCAACCTGCTCCCGCAGCAGGTCATCATCACCCCGCTGTACCGGCTGTACCTGCTGACGAACCTGCCGGGCATCACACAGAGCGGCAAGCTGTACGACTCCGCGCTCGGTCTGGTCCTCATCCATGTGGCGTTCCAGTCGGGGTTCTGCGCGTTCGTGCTGAGCAACTACATGCGGTCGCTGCCGCACGAGCTGACGGAGGCCGCGCTGGTCGACGGCGCCTCGGTGTGGCGGCTGTACTGGCAGATCACACTGCCGCTGTGCAAGCCGGCCATGGCGGCGCTGGCGACCCTGCTGTCGATCTGGATCTACAACGACTTCTTCTGGGCGCTGGTGCTGATCTCGACCGGCCAGAACATGCCGGTCACCTCGGCGCTGAACAACCTCTCCGGCCAGTACTTCACCGACCCCAACCTGGTCGCCGCGGGCTCCCTGCTGACGGCGATCCCCACCCTGGCGGTCTACTTCGCGCTCCAGCGCCAGTTCGTCAGCGGCCTCACCCTGGGTTCCAACAAGGGCTGAGAGGCCGGGAGGCGAAAGGGAGCGGCCTGCCGCCGGGCCGACCGCGAGCCGTGGCTCGCGGTCGGCGCGCAAACCCTTCCGGGAGCTTGATCACTGTCGTCTTCCGGTCGATCGTCACCGTGCGGCGTCGATGCCACAATCGGAGGCGAGACACCCGGAGGTCGGAATGTACCGCTCGAGCGAGGGGCTGACGGGCAGGCCGGCTCGGCCGTACCCGGTGCACCGAGCCACCAGGCGCCGGTGATGGCGGCCGACAGGGAAGGGCGACGACCGGGGCCGGCCCGCCTGCCCGACCTGCATCTGCGTCTGCGGTCCGAGCTGGTCCGGATCGACGAGCAGCTGCGCGCCCTGATGTCCTCCATGGACCGGCTGCAGGGCCTGCTGGATGCGGTGGTGGCCATCAGCCGCGAGGTGGAGCTGCCCGCGGTGCTGCACCGCATCGTGACCACCGCGATGGACCTGGTCGGCGCCCGCTACGGGGCGCTGGGCGTGCTCAACGAGTCCGGCGAGCGCCTGGAGCAGTTCGTCCCGGCCGGCCTGTCCGAGCAGGAACGCGATGCTCTGGCCACGACCGGTCTGCCTCGTGGTCTGGGTGTCCTCGGCCACCTGATCCGCTACCCCGAGCCCCTGCGGATCGACGACATCCCGGCCCATCCGTCCTCCGCCGGGTTCCCGCCCGGCCATCCGCGCCTGCGCACCCTGCTCGGCGTCGCCATCAGTGTGCGCGGCAAGATCTACGGCGACCTCTATCTCTCCGAGCGGCGCGACGGACGGCCCTTCGACGTCCACGACGAGAACGTCGTCGTCGCCCTGGCCGGCGCCGCCGGCATCGCGATCGAGAACGTACGGCTCTTCGAACGGGTGCGCGTCGGAGCCGAGCAGTTCCAGCGGCTTCTGCTGCCGACACTGCCCGATGTACGGCCTTTCACGGCCGCCGCCATCTACCGGCCCGCCGCCGAGCCCAGTCAGCTCGGCGGGGACTGGTACGACGCCATCCCGCTGCCCGACGGCACGGTGGCGGTCGTCATCGGCGACGTGGCCGGCCACGATCTGCAGGCCGCCGCCGCCATGGCCGCCACCCGCAACATGCTGCGCGCTCTGGTGTTCGCCCAGAGCAATCCGCCCGGCGCCATCCTCGCCCAGCTCGACCGGGCCCTGGAAGCCATCACGAACAATCCGGTCACGACCACCGCGCTGGCCCGTATCGAACCGGAGGCAGAGGGGTGGCGGCTCCACTGGAGCACCGCGGGCCACGTCCCTCCCCTGCTGCTCACGCGTGAGCGCCACGCGGCCTACTTGCTGGCCGAGCCCGGACTGCCGCTCGGTGTCGACGCGGGGCAGCCCCGTCCGGACCACTCCCGCTTCCTGCCGCCGGACGCCACCGTGGTCTTCTTCACCGACGGGCTGGTCGAACACCCCGGCCACCCCATCGACCAGAGCCTGGACGAGCTCGCCCGGCTCGCCGTGGCACACGCCGACCTGCCCCTGCCGGAGTTCGTCCAGGCCCTCGCCGACCACCACCCCAGCAACGGTCACGACGACATGGCCATCCTCGCCCTGCGCACCCCGCCCGCCTGATCCCGGGCCCTGCGCGACCGTGCCGTGGAGGATCCTGCGGATCGGACGGATGATGGCTGCGGGGCGATGTCGACACGGAGGTCGCCCGATGTCTGTCGCGCGGCGTGAACGGCTTCGGCGCGGTGGTGTGGCCGCCGTGGAGATCTGTGCCACCGCCGCGCTGTACTTCGGTTCGGCCAGGCTGGGCCTGCTCCAGCAGCTGGTGCGCGGCCAGGTCACCCCGCTGTGGCCGCCGAGCGGTATCGCGGTGGCGAGCCTGCTGCTGCGCGGGCCGCGCGTGTGGCCCGGGATCGCCCTGGGCGCGTTCCTGGTCAACGTCTCGCTGGGGCCGTCGCTCCCGGCCGTGCTCGCGATCGTGATGGGAAACACCCTCGCACCCGTCTGCTCCTGGGCGCTGCTGCGCGGCGCGGGGTTCCGTGACGAGCTGGACCGGCTGCGGGACGCGCTCGCACTGATCTTTCTCGGTGCGTTCACCGGAATGCTGGTCAGCGCGACGGCAGGCAGCGGCACCCTGGTCCTCGCCGGTGCGCTGAGCACCGCGGACTTCTGGCCGACGTGGTCGGTCTGGTGGACCGGCGACGCCATGGGCGTCCTGGTGGTCACACCGGTCCTGCTCGTCCTTCGCTCGGCACGCCTGCCGAGGGGCGTCCCGCCGTCGCGGTGGGCGGAGGGACTGCTGCTTCTCGGCGCCACGGTCGGCGTCGGCTTCCTCGAGACCGGCCGCACGCCGCTGCTGTTCCTCGGCTTCCCGCTGCTGATCTGGGCGGCCTTCCGCTTCCGGCTGGCCGGGGCCGCGCCGTGCGCGCTGGCGGTGTCGGGCTTCGCGATCGTCGCCGCCGCCGAGAGATCGGGCCCGTTCGCCGGCCACCACCTGCTCTCCGAGATGATCACCCTGCAGGCGTTCAACGGTTCCGCCGCGCTGACCGCCCTGCTGCTCTCCGCGGTCATCGGCGAGCGGAACCAGACCCAGCGCGAGATCGCGCGCGCCTGCGGGCAGCTCGCCGGGATGGCGGCCAGGATGGCGACCGGCGACCACACCCCGATGCTCCTCGACGGGGGCACCGAGAAGGAGGACCACCGGGGCGATCCGCGGACGGCGACGAGGGCCACCTCCTCGTCCGCCTCACCCGCGAGGAGACGGCCTCCGACCGGCAACGGGGCCGGCCGGGACGACAGCGTGTGAGGGTGCGGCGGCCGGTCGTCGTCAGACGCCCGTCACGGAATGCCGGCGCCCTCCGCGCTCAGCGCGGCCGTCACCGGCTGGAAGAACGTCTCGCCACCGGACGCGCAGTCACCGCCGCCGCCGGAGGTCAGTCCGATCAGGGCACGTGGCCGGTCCCAGCCGGTGTTCGCGCCGGCGCACCTGCTGGGCTCGACCGTCAGCGTGGCCGCCGTTGCACGACGTCGGCGAGCACCGTCGTCACGAGCTTGTTGACGGTTGCCGTGGTCGGCCGGCCGAGGTCGCGGTCTGCGAACAGGAGATGCCCGCCACCGACCAGGGAGAGGGTGAGTGACCCGAGGTCGGCGTCGGCCGCGATACGGCCCAGGTCACGCTCGTCGGCCAGGTAGGCGGAGATCGCGGTCGTGGCCTGGGCGAGGATCGCGATGCCGCCTCCGGGCCGGGCTTGTCGCAGCCGTGCGCGCAGCTCGTCCCGGAAGGTGATGAGCGGGATGATCGCCACCGGAACCGGTCCGAACAGGGTGGTCAGCGCGGCGGTGAGGTTGTCGGCCACCGTGCCGGTGCCGGCGGACTCGCGCAGCGCACTCGCCTGCGTCTCAAGCTGCGCGGCTCGGTCGAGCACGAGGTCGGTGAGGAAGGCGTCGAAGTCGCTGAAGTGTCGGTGCAGGACGCCTTTGGCGCAGCCCGCCTCGTCGGTGACGGCCCGGCTGGTCAGTGCGGCCGGCCCGTCCCGCAGCAGCACGCGTTCGGCGGCGTCGAACAACTGCTGCCGCGCGTCGCGAAGGTGCACCCCGGTCGGCACTCACAGGTCCTCTCGCGCGTCGGTCTGCTGGCACCCGTTGCCGGGTGGGCATGCGCCCACTAAGGTGGGCGCATGCCCACCTTACCGCGAGAGCAACCCGAACCGCCCCGGGCGGAGCTGCACAGGGCCCGGCGGATGGCCGAGTCGTTCGGTACGGACGCGCAACGCTACGACCAGGCCCGGCCCGGCTACCCCGACGCGTTGGTGACGCGGATCGTCGCCGGGAGCCCTGGGCCTGAGGTCCTCGACGTGGGCTGCGGTACCGGCATCGCGGCCCGCCAGTTCCAGGCCGCCGGCTGTGCCGTGCTCGGCGTCGAACCGGATGAGCGAATGGCCGAGGTCGCGCGAGCCCACGGCCTACAGGTCGAGGGGGCGACGTTCGAGACCTGGCAGCCGGCCGGACGGACGTTCGACGCGGTGATCGCGGCCCAGTCCTGGCACTGGGTGGATCCGGTCGCCGGCGCGCTCAAGGCGGCCCGGGCACTGCGTCCGGACGGGCGTCTGGCGATCTTCGGGCACGTGTACGAGCCGCCCGCCGAGGTGGCCGAACCGTTCGCCGCCGCCTACCGGCGGGTGGCGCCGGACTCGCCGTTCAGCAGTCAGCCGGCCCGGCGTCCGCTGGACATGTACCAGGCGGGGTACGCGAAGTTCGCCGACGCGATCCGTCAGACCGAGCGCTTCAACGACCCCGAACAGTGGCGATTCGACTGGGAACGGCCCTATACGCGCGACCAATGGCTGGCGCTGCTTCCCACCACCGGCGGCCTCACCCGACTCTCCCCCGACCAGACAGCCGACATCCTCGACGCGGTCGGGACCGCCATCGACTCGATAGGCGGTCGCTTCACGATGCGCTACACCACCCTGGCCACGACGGCGGTGTGCGGGGCGGTGGGTTCACGACGGCGGTGATGACGAAGCCCATCCTCAACAGCGCCACGGCCTCGCCGGTGGGCCGGACCTTGGGAGCCGCCTCTCGCCCACGCGGCAGTGGGCGTCGGCGCCGTGCTGCCCGGGCCCCGGGGCCTGTTCCTGGGCCGGCACCGGCTGCGCACGCGGGAGCTGCCCGGGAGGGACCGTGGAGCCGGGCGAGTCCCTGCAGGAGGCAGTCGTGCGCGAACTCGCCGAGGAGACCGGCCTGTACGCCGATCCCGCCGACGTACGCCTCCTGGGCATGCTCCTCGACCAGGTAGGCGAGGTCGTCCGCATCACTTTCGGCGCGCTCGTCACCCGCTGGCGCGGAGAGCCGGCCGACCAGCCCGGCGAGAGCGTCGGCGACCGGCGCTGGTGGCCGCTGGACGCCCTGCCCCCGGACCTGTTCGAGTGCAGCGCCCAGATCCTCACCGTCTGGCGCCCCGACCTGCCGATCGACCACGCACCCGCCCGCTTCACCCCCGTCACCGACCCGCACGGACAACCGCACAGTAGCCCCCAACCGCCCCACCCAGCGCCGAAAAAGGGATCGATAGCGTGACCACTCCACGCCGTGCAACGCCCGCCGACACCGAAGGCATCACCCGCCTGCGATCGGAGCTGATCCTCTCCCAACCGCTCGACCCGACCTGGCTGGCCCTGTGCCGAGACCAGCTGGCCGAACGCCTCCAGCCTGGGGGTGACGCCCGGGCCTACGTCGTCGACGCACCCGATGGAGGACTCGCCACCTGCGCGCTGGCCCTGGTCAGCCCCGTACTGCCCGCACCCCGGTACCCACAGGGACTGGCCGCACGCATCCAGGCCGTGGCCACCCGGCCCGGCCACCGACGCCGTGGCTACGCCAAAGCCGCTCTCAGCGCACTCCTCAACGACCTGGAGCAGGAAGGCGTCACACTCTTCGAACTGCACGCCAGTGACCATTCGAGGCCCCTGTACGAGGCCCTCGGATTCACCAGCGATCCGGCACTCATGCGCAGAACCACACTGCCCCCGCAACCGCGCGAGCACCATACGCGTGCCGCCACCACCGACGAATGGGACACGATCCGGCGCCTGGCCGGCACTTTCAGCCGCCACGACACCGACAACGGACTCCGCCCGGAGGAGCAGTGGACCCTGCAAGTGCTCAAGCTCGCCGAGGAAGTGGGCGAGGCCGCACAGGCCGTCATCGGTGCCCGTGGGACCAATCCCCGGAAAGGGCACAGCCACACATGGACAGACGTCCAGGACGAGGTGGCCGACGCCGTCATCACCGGCATGGTCGCCCTGGCACGACTGCGCCCCGACGCACGTGAACACTTCACTGCCGTCCTGGCCCGCAAAGCCGTGAAGTTCCTCGGCCTGGACGACTCCGGCAACGGGATGCTCCGCTGACCCCGCGTTGTCACGAGGTGACCTGTCCAAGGCAGGTGGATGGGCCTGGAGCGGACGGTTCGCCATCTGTTTGGATGACCTCTGGTGGGCAATCCAGGAGGTGGCAGACGCATGGTGTCGATGGAGAGCATTCTCGCGTTCGCGGCGATGTCACTGCTGGTGATCGTCATTCCGGGGCCGAGCGTGCTGTTCGTGATCGGCAGAGCCCTGGCGCACGGCCGGCGCACGGCGCTCGCGACCGTCCTGGGCAACCTGATCGGTTCGTACGTCCTGGTGACCGCTGTGGCGTGGGGCCTCGGCACGCTGGTGGAGACGTCCGCGGCGGTGTTCACGGGCGTGAAGCTGGCCGGCGCGGCGTATCTCGTCCACCTGGGCGTGCAGGCGTTCCGGCACCGCAAGGAGATGCGCGCGGCGGACTTGCAGGCCCCGGCGGGTGAGCGGCGCGGCGATCTGCGCACGGTCCTGGATGGCGTTTTCGTGGGCTTCACCAACCCGAAGGGCCTCATCTTCTTCGCGGCGGTGCTGCCGCAGTTCGTGAACCACTCGGCGGGCCGTGTCCCCCTGCAGATGATGGTGTTGGGGCTGGTCCCGGTGGCTATCGGCATGATCACGGACACCCTGTGGGGACTGGGCGCCTCGGCGGCCCGGTCCTGGTTCGCCCGCTCGGACCGCCGCCTGTCGATGGTCGGCGGGGCGGGCGGCTTCGCGATGATCGGTCTGGGCGTAACCGTGGCAGTGACGGGCCGCGCCGACTAACACCATGTCCTGTGCGGTGAGTCGTACGTCCGCTCGATCACCCACCGGCAGGTGCCCAGCCCCCACCGGACCCCGAAAACGGTCCAGGGCCGGTTTCGGAATCCTCCGAAACCGACCCTGACCTGTGACTCTCACAAGTCGGGACGACAGGATTTGAACCTGCGACCCCTTGACCCCCAGTCAAGTGCGCTACCAAGCTGCGCCACGTCCCGATGCGCTCACTCGCGGTGACCCGCGTGATCGCGCGAACAGAACTTTACCCCACCTCCGGGAGTGCGCCGAAGAGGGCCCGGGACGACGTGGCGGGAGGCGGGGGACAATCGGCCGTATGACGAGTGCGGGCGCATCGGATGCCAGGGACCGGGACGTGCAGGGGCGGGCGCGCAACGCCCGGCCCCGGGACGGGCTCGGACGCCCACTGCCCTACGGCGCGCAGGGCGTCCCCCGGCAGCCGGAGGGGGTCGTACGGGCGCCGGACGAGACGGTCGCTCAGGCTCAGGAACTGCTGGACACGGGCAAGCCGTTCCACGCGCACGAGGTGTTCGAGGACGCCTGGAAGTCGGGGCCGGACGAGGAGCGCGCGCTGTGGCGGGGCCTGGCACAGCTGGCGGTCGGGCTCACCCACGCGGCCCGCGGCAACGCCGTCGGGGGTGCGCGTCTGCTGCGGCGGGGCGCCGGGGCGCTCGGGCAGTGGGAGACGGAACAGGGCGAGGACCGGCCGTACGGGATCGATCTCGCCGGGCTCACCCGGTGGGCGCGGGAACTGGCGGGGCGCGTGGAGAGCACAGGCCGCCCGGTGGACGCGCCAGCCGAGGCGCCCCGGCTCCGCTCCTGATACGTGTCCTGGTGCGGGCGGCCGGGGCCCGGCGTGCGGAGGCGCCGCACCCGCTGCCGGCGGCATGCGGCAGACTCGGGGCGTGCGAAAGATTCATGTCATCGGTATCGGCGCGGGCGACCCCGACCAGCTGACCCTGCAGGCGGTCAGGGCGCTGCGGAGCACGGACGTGTTCTTCCTCCTCGACAAGGGCGAGGTGAAGAGCGATCTCACCCAGCTCCGCCGGGACATGCTGGAGGCGCATCTGCCCGGTGGGTCCTACCGGGTGGTGGAGGCCCGTGACCCGGAGCGGGACCGGAGGGCGGGCGGGCCGGCGTACTCACCGGCCGTGGAGGACTGGCGCAGCGCGCGGGCCGGGATCTACGAGCGGCTGATCACCGAGGAACTGGGTGAGGACGGCACCGGCGCCTTCCTGGTATGGGGCGATCCGGCGCTGTACGACAGCACGCTCGGGATTCTGCAGGAGGTGCTGGAGCGCGGCGCGGTGGAGTTCGCGTACGACGTCATCCCCGGCATCAGCAGTGTCTCCGCGCTGGTCGCCCGGCATCGCACGGGACTGAACCGGGTGGCCCGGCCGGTGCAGATCACCACCGGGCGGCGGCTGGCCGAGGGCTTCCCCGAGGGCGTCGACGACGTGGTCGTGATGCTGGACGCCCACCAGGCCTTCCGGCGGTACGCCGGGGAGGACATCGACATCTACTGGGGCGCGTACATCGGCACCCCGGACGAGATCCTCGTCTCCGGCCCGATCGGCGAGGCCGGTCCGCGCATCGAGCAGGTGCGGGCGGAGGCGCGCGAGCGCAAGGGCTGGATCATGGACACGTACCTGTTGCGCAGAAACCCCGGCGACAGCTGAGTCCTTCCCCCGGCCGCCTCGTCGTCACGCCGGGCCGAGGCCCAGCCACTCCAGTGCGCCCGCCACGTCCGGCACCGCCGTCACACCCTGCGGCAGCGCAGGGCGGTGCACGACGATCACGGGCAGGCCCAGTCGCCGGGCTGCCGTCAGCTTCGCGGCCGTCGCCTCGGCACCGCTGTCCTTGGTCACGAGGACCTCGATGCGGTGCCCCCGCAGCAGCTCGGTCTCGTCGGCGACCGTGAACGGGCCGCGGGCCAGGACCACTTCGGTGTCCGGCGGCAGGGGCGGCTCGGGTGGCTCGACCGACCGTATGACGAAGTGCAGGTCCGTCAGATGGGCGAACGCGGCGAGGCCCAGGCGTCCGGTGCTGAGGAACGCCCTGCGGCCGAGACCGGGCAGCGCCTCGGCGGCCCCGGCCAGGGACGGGACGTCGTACCAGCGGTCGCCGGGGCCCGGGTGCCAGCCGGGGCGGCGCAGCACCACGGCCGGCACTCCGGTGGCCGCCGCCGCGTGGGCCGCGTGGGCCGTGATGGCCTCGGCGAAGGGGTGGGTGGCGTCCACCAGAGCGTCCACGTGGTGGGCGCGCAGCCAGTCGGCCAGGCCCTGCGCGCCGCCGAAGCCGCCGATCCGTACCTCGCCCGCCACGGCTCCCGGGCGGGCGACACGGCCCGCCAAGGACGTGGTGACCCGGACGCCGGGCCGGGCGGCGAGGTCGGCGGCGAGGCGGCGGGCCTCGGTGGTGCCGCCGAGGACCAGGACGTGCGCGGGTACAGCGGGCATAGGGGTGAGGGTACGAGGTCGTACGGGCCGGTGCGGCGTCCGGGTCGCTACGGTCTCGGTCATGGAGGTCAGTCACAGAGACCACCGAGGTCGTGGAGGTCGTGGAAGTCATGGAATCCGTGCGTGCCGTGCTGATCGACATCGACGGTGTCCTCACCGTCTCCTGGAAGCCGCTGCCGGGTGCGGTGGGGGCGCTGCGAAGGATCCGCGCGGCCGGGCTCGGTGTGGCGCTGGTGACGAACACGACGTCCCGGACCCGGGCGTCGATCGCCGGGACCCTGGGCGAGGCGGGTTTCGAGGTGGCGGCCGAGGACGTCCTCACCGCGCCCTCCGTCACCGCCGCCCACCTGGCCGAGCACTACCCTGGCGCCCGCTGCGCGCTGCTCAACAGCGGGGACATCGCGGAGGACCTCGGTGACGTCACGCTCGTGGACGACGATCCCGAGGTGGTCGTGTTCGGCGGTGCCGGGCCGGAGTTCGACTACGCGGCGCTCAACCGGGCCTTCGGGCACCTCCAGCGGGGTGCTCGACTGGTCGCCATGCACCGCAACCTGTACTGGCGGACCGAGTCCGGGCTGCAACTGGACTCGGGGGCCTTCCTGCCCGGTCTCGAACAGGCGGCCCGAGTCGAGGCGGAGGTGACGGGCAAGCCCTCCCGGGCGTTCTTCGAGGCGGCGCTGGCCCGGCTCGGAGCCGGCGCCGGGCAGGCACTGATGGTGGGCGACGACGTGGAGTCGGACGTGCTCGCGGCCCAACGGGCCGGGCTCACCGGGGTGCTGGTGCGGACGGGGAAGTTCCAGCAGGAGACACTGGAGGGCGCGAGCGGCACCCCCGACCACGTCCTGGACTCGTTCGCGGACCTGCCGGCGCTGCTGGGGGCGGCCGAGGACACGGAGCGCTAACGCAGCAGCAGCTGCGCTCCGCCCACGATCGTCGCCGCGATCACGAGTTGTTCGAAGAGCCGCTGGTTGATCCTGTTCACAGCCCACTTGCCGAACAACGCACCCGGCACGACGAACACCGCGAGTGCGGCGTCGAGGAGCAGCGAACGGCCGTCGATCAGGCCGAGACCCACACTGAACGGCACCTTCGAGACGTTCACGATGAGGAAGAAGAACGCCGACGTGCCGAGGAAGCCCAGCTTCCGGAAGCCCGCTGACAGCAGGTACAGCGACATCACCGGGCCGCCCGCGTTGGCGACCATCGTGGTGAACCCGCCGAGGACGCCGTACGAGCGGGCCTTGGCGCGACCCGCCCGGGTGGTCACCGCGTCCGGCGCGCCCCCTGCCCCGCCGTTCTCGCGGCGCCGCCGCCACAGGGTGACACCGGCCATCAGCAGCAGGATCGCGCCGATCGAGGTCCGTACGACCCCGTCGTCGGCCCACATCAGGAACAGCGTGCCGGCCACCACACCGGCCGCGACGGCCGGGAACAGCCGCCACAGGGTGGGCCAGTGGGCGTGCCGCCGGTAGGTGAGGACGGCGAGCACGTCACCGGCGATCAGGACGGGCAGCAGTACGCCGGTGGAGGCGCGGGCCGGCAGGACCGCCGCGAAGATCGCGAGGCTCACCGTGTTGGCCCCACTCACGGCGGTCTTGGAGAAGCCGACGAGCAGGGCCGCGACGGCGAGCGCCGCGAACCCCCAGCCGGACATGTGCCAGAGCGTCATCGTGTTCATGCGGGGACCGATGTTATGTCCGGACAAGCCCCCGGCGTAAGGACCGTCTCGGCAGGTGACCCCCGTCGCCCGTCATGACCGGTCCGTGTACCGCGCCCGGAGTTCCCGCTTCAGCACCTTCAGGCTGGGCCCGAGCGGCATCGCGTCCGTGAACTCCACACGCCTCGGGTACTTGTGCCGGCCGAGGTGTTCCCTGGACCACTCGGTGATCGCGGCGGCGTCGGGTCCGGTGCCCGGTGCCGGGACGACGACGGCGCAGACCTCCTCGCCGTGCAGGTCGTCGGGCAGGCCGATGACCGCGACCTGCGCGATGCCCGGGTGGCGCATCAGGACCTCCTCCACCTCCCGCGGGTACACGTTGTAGCCGCCGCGGATGATGACGTCCTTCTTGCGGTCGACGATCCTGAGGAAGCCCTCGTCGTCCTTGGTGCCGAGGTCGCCGGTGCGGAACCAGCCGTCGACCAGGGCCTCGGCCGTTGCCTCGGGGCGGCCGAGGTAGCCGGTGAAGACGTTGTGGCCGCGGATGACGACCTCGCCCAGCTCGCCGTGCGGCAGCAGCTCGATGCGGTCCTCGGCCTCGGCGCGGGCGATCTCCACGTCGACGCCCCACAGCGGGTGGCCGATGGTGCCGGACCTGGTGCCGAAGACGGGCTGGTTGACGGTGGCCGTCGGGGAGGTCTCCGACAGCCCGTACCCCTCGTAGATCCTCGCGCCGAAGGCGGCCTCGAACCGCTCCAGTACGGCGACGGGCAGCGAGGCGCCGCCGGAGACGCACACGCGCAGTTCCGGGAGCAGCTCGGCGTCCCGGGCCGCCGCCGCGAGGGCGACGAACATGGTCGGCACGCCGTGGAAGGTGTTCACGCCCTCCTTCACCATCAGCTCGATGGCGCGGGCCGCGTCGAAGCGGGGCAGCAGTACGAGCGTGGCGCCCGCCCGCCAGGTGGAGTTGAGCGACACCGTCTGACCGAAGGCGTGGAACAGCGGGAGCGCGCCGAGGGCGATGTCGTCGGTCCGGATGTCGTTGGCGTCGAAGGCGTTGACGGTCGCGTTCATCACGATGTTGAAGTGACTGAGCACGGCGCCCTTCGGGACGCCGGTCGTGCCGCTCGTGTAGAAGATCACCGCCGGGTCGTCGACGGCACGGGTGACGTACGACGGCAGCGGCTCGGCGCCGTCCGCGAGTTCGTCGAACTCCTCGCCCAGGGTCACGGTCCGGACGCCCAGGGCGCCGGCGGCGGCCCGTCCGGTCTCCGCCTGCGCCGGGTGCACCAGCAGCAGGGTCGCCCCGCTGTCCTTGAGCACGTGCTCGACCTCGCCGGCCGACAGCAGCAGGTGCACGGGTACGACGACGCCGCCCGCCGCGGCGATCGCGTAGTAGGCGACCGGGAACTCCGCGGTGTTGGGGGCCATCAACGCCACCCGGTCACCGGGGCGTACGCCGAGGCCGGTGAGCACGCCCGCCCGGGCCAGGGCCCTGCGCCACACCTCCGCGAACGTCAGCCGTAGATCGTCTTCGACGAGCGCCGTCTTCTCGGGGCGACGCCGGGCGTTCTCGGCGAGGATGGCGGCGACGGACAGGGTTGCCATGGGGTACTGCTCCGTTTCCTTGCTGCGGCTCGACTGACCAGATCCCCCGTCGGAAAAGCGCTAGTGCCGCTCGACCAGCACCGCGCTCCCCTGCCCCACGCCCACGCACATGGTCGCCAGCCCCCGCCCGGCGCCCGTGCGCCGCATCCGGTGCAGCAGCGTCGTGAGGATGCGGGCGCCCGAGCAGCCGAGGGGGTGGCCGAGGGCGATGGCGCCGCCGGCCGGGTTCACCAGGTCCGGGTCGATGCCCAGCTGGTCGACGCAGGCGAGGGCCTGTGCGGCGAACGCCTCGTTGAACTCGGCCTCCTGCAGGTCGGCGACGTCCCAGCCGGCCCGGGCCAGCGCCTTGCGGGTGGCGGGGACCGGGCCGATGCCCATCACATCGGGGTGGACCCCGGCGGAGGCGCCCGCGACATAGCGGCCCAGGGACTCAAGACCCAGTTCGTTCAGGGCCTCCTCGCTGACCAGCAGCAGTCCGGCCGCGCCGTCGTTCATCGGCGAGGCGTTGCCCGCCGTGACCGTGCCGCCCGGGCGGAAGACCGGCTTGAGGCGGGCCAGCTTCTCCAGTGAGGTGTCCACGCGGACGCACTCGTCCTGCTCGACCACGACCCCGTCCGGGCGCCGCACGGGCAGGAGTTCGTCGTCGAAGTGACCGTTCTTGCGTGCGGCGGCGGCCCGTTGATGGCTGCGCAGGGCGAAGGCGTCCTGCCGCTCGCGGGAGATGCCGTACCGCTCGGCGACCTCCTCGGCGGTCTCGCCCATGGACAGCAGGCCGTGCAGCTCCTTCATCGCGGGGTTGACCAGGCGCCAGCCGAGGCGGGTGTCGTACGTCTCGATGCGCTGGGGCAGGGCCTCGTCGGGGCGGGGCAGTACGAAGGGGGCGCGGCTCATCGACTCGGAGCCGCCCGCGATCACGATGTCGGCCTCGCCGGCGGCGATGGTGCGGGCGGCGGTGGTGACCGCTTCGAGTCCGGAGGCGCACAGCCGGTTGACGGTGGCGCCGGGGACGGAGTCGGGGAGCCCGGCGAGCAGCGCGGCCATGCGGGCCACGTTGCGGTTGTCCTCGCCGGCCTGGTTGGCCGCACCCCAGTAGACGTCGTCGATCCGGGCCGGGTCGAGGCCGGGCACCTCGGCCACCAGGTGGCGGATCACGCCGGCTGCAAGGTCGTCGGGGCGGACGCAGGACAGGGCTCCGCGCAGCTTGCCGATGGGGGTGCGGCGGGCGGCCGCGAAGTGGACGGGACGCACGGCTTGGACTCCTGACCTCCGACTGATCCACGACGCTGTGGACCAGCGACCACACGGGACACTTAATTAGCACTGCTAGTTTTGGACTATAGACCTCCGACCGGCCCGCTGGGAAGATCCCCCCGGACCTTCCGCGAGTCGGCGAAGGAGACCGGAGGAGACATGCCCCACGTCCGCGAGCACACCCTCGACGGCACCCGCGGCTCGATCGCCGTACGCGAGTGGCCGCACCCGGCACCTGGGTACCTGGCCCTGATCGTGCACGGATACGGCGAGCACGCGGGACGGTACGACGAGCCGGCCGCCGTCCTCACCGGCCACGGGGCGGCCGTGTACGGGCCCGATCACGTCGGCCACGGCAGGTCGGCCGGGGAACGCGTGCTGATCGAGGACTTCGAGGACGTCGTCACCGATGTGCACGCGGTGGCGGACCTCGCCCGGTCCGCGCACCCCGGGCTGCCGCTCGTCCTGGTCGGCCACTCCATGGGCGGACTGGTCGCCGCCCGCTACGCCCAGCGGTACGGCGCCGAACTGAGCGCGCTGGTCCTTTCGGGGCCGGTGATCGGCGCCTGGGAGCTGCCGGGGCGGCTGCTGGCCCTTCCGGAGATCCCGGACACCCCGGTCAGCCCGGCCGCGCTCTCCCGGGACCCGGCCGTCGGCGCCGCCTACGCGGCCGATCCGCTGGTGTGGCACGGGCCGATGAAGCGGCCGACGCTGGAGGCGTTCGCCCGGACCCTGGAGGCCGTCGACCAGGGCGGGAACGTGGGCGACCTGCCGCTGCTGTGGCTGCACGGGGACGACGACCGGCTGGTGCCGCTGCCCGGCAGCCGGACCGGCGTGGAGCGGCTCGCCGGCGGCCGGCTGACCGAGCGGGTCTTCCCCGGGGCACGGCACGAGGTGTTCCACGAGTTCTGCAAGAAGGAGGCCTTCGCGGAGGTGATCCGCTTCCTGGACGCGGCACTCAACCGCTGACCAGG
This sequence comes from Streptomyces sp. NPDC037288, assembly GCF_055603265.1. Lineage (NCBI taxonomy): Bacteria > Bacillati > Actinomycetota > Actinomycetes > Kitasatosporales > Streptomycetaceae > Streptomyces > Streptomyces sp. NPDC037288. The sequence continues at coordinate 14,339 of NZ_JBVJVY010000010.1, read as the reverse complement.
CCTGTTTTGCCCCTCTTGGCGCTGGGCACCCGCCCCTTCGGACCGGCAGGACTCCAGACAGTTGCGACGAAAGGGGACGGACACACCATGGCCGTGGTGAAGAGCACGCTGCCCGAGGAGGCGCTCGGGGTCACCGGGACCGCCCTGCAGGAGACCCTGGTGGACCTGCTCGGACTGTCGCTGATCGGGAAGCAGGCGCACTGGAACGTCGTGGGCCCGCGGTTCCGTTCGATCCACCTCCAGCTCGACGAGGTGGTCGAGGCGGCACGCGCCCACTCCGACACGGTCGCCGAACGCGCCGCCGCGCTGGGCGTGCCCCCGGACGGCCGGCCCGAGACCCTCGCCGCGGCCTTCGCGCTGCCCGGCACCAAGGACGGCTGGCTGCGCGACACCGAGGTGGTGGAACTGATGGTGTCCGTGCTCGGGGCGGCCGTCGGCCGGCTGCGCGAACGGATCGCGGCGACGGAGAAGCCCGACCCCGTCACCCAGGACCTGCTGATCTCCGTCACGGCCGACCTGGAGAAGCAGCGCTGGATGTTCGAGGCCGAGAACCACCCGCGCGAGAACGCCCCCAGCTAGCACGACACCCCCGCACGGAAGGGGAAACCCATGGCCGACGCCCTCGAAACCGAAGCACTGTGGGAGGACTTCCACCGCGTCGTGAACATGACCTCCGCCGAGCTCGCCGCCTGGCTGCGGGTCCGCGACGCCGACGAGGAGGCGGAGCCCCTGCCCGAGGAGGCGGGCACGCCGACCGGGCAGCACGTCCTCGCCATCCTCCAGAAACGCCGTACCGACCTCACCGACGACGACATCCGTGTGATGCACAAGGTCGTCGACACGGTCGGGGACCTCGTGGACATGGAAGACGAGCCGGAGCTCGAGACGGCGGCGGACGACGCCCGCCGCCACCGCCTGATGACCATGGGCCACGACCCGCTCAAGCCGTAGACCGGGAGGACCTGGCCATGAACCGCGACGAACGGGTCCTGCGCGAGCTGGTGTCCGCGTACGGGCAGACGTACGCGGAGGAGGCCGGCATCAAACTGAAGGACACCCCGCAGCCGCTGTACCGGCTGCTGGTGCTGGCCCTGCTGCTCAGCGCCCGGATCCGCGCCTCGGTCGCGGTGGCCACCGCGCAGGCCCTGCACGAGGACCACCTGGACAGCCCGCGCCGCATGGCCGAGGCCGCATGGCAACAGCGGGTGGACGCGCTCGGCCGCGGCGGCTACCGGCGCTACGACGAGCGCACCGCCACCCAACTCGGCGACGGCGCCGAGCTGTTGCTGGACCGCTGGGCCGGAGACCTGCGCCGGCTGCACGAGGAGGCGCACGGCGACACCGGGGAACTCAGACGGCTGCTCCAGGAGGAGCCGGGCATCGGCCCGGCCGGCGCCGACATCTTCCTGCGCGAGGCCCAGCGCGTGTGGCCCGAGATCGCGCCCTATCTGGACGACAAGGCGCTCGCCGGGGCGCAGCGGCTCGGGCTGCCCAAGGACCCCCGGAAGCTGACCCGGCGGGCCGGGGACACCGAACCGGCTGTCCTGGCCGCCGCGTTGGTGCGGGCCGCACTGGACGAACAGGTGGCCGAAGACTGTCTGCGCCGCGCGGCATGATCGTGTTACGGAGCCGTGGGCCGCAAGCCCCAGTGCTGACGCAAGCCGTTCGGCATCGGCCGCTGGAACGCCGGGCAGCTGTGGGTGGGTGTGCCCTGGCCCGCGGCCGTCGGCGCCGCCGTGCCCGGGCCGGTGGCGGTCAGCGCGGTGTCGATGCTGCGGCAGGTGGCCGGGGCCTCGCTGAGCACGGCCCAGGAGGCCGACCCACGCCGTACGCCGCGCACGGCGGCACCCTGCCCCCGGGCAGGGCTCGGCCGGATCGCGGGCTGGTACCGGCGGGTTTCGTCGCCGGGGGTGCGCACCTGCAGCCGGCGGCGGCAAACCGGGTGGATCGGGGCCTGGCTCTGGCGGCACCGCCACACGCGGCCCGGGGACCGGCCCACGGGACGCTCAGAGGCCGCTACAGGCCGAGCACGCGGGAGATGGTCCGCAGCACTCCGTTGTCGTTGTTGGACGGCGCGAGGTGGCGGGAGCGCCGGACCACCTCCGGGTGGGCGTTGGCCATCGCGAACGACCAGTCGGCGGCGTCGAGCATCTCCAGGTCGTTGAGGTAGTCGCCGAAGACCATGGTCTGCGCGGGCGTGATGCCGAGGGCCCGCTGCAGGCCGCGCAGCGCGGTGCCCTTGTTCGCGGTGCGGTGCATGACGTCCACCCAGTGCTCGCCGGAGACGACGACCTGGTGGGTGGCGGTGAACGTGTCGAGGGCCGGGGCGGTGGAGTGCTCGGCCGGCCCGAAGTCGAACAGCGCGACCTTGATGACGTCGTCGTCGACGGCGGTGACGTCCTCGACGATCCGGTGCTCGACGTAGTACTTGCGGACCTCCGCCAGGAACGCCTCGTCGGTCCGCTCGACGTACGCCGCCCGCTTGCCGCACACCACGGCGCCGACGTCCACGCCCTCCGCGACCAGCCGCCGTACCGTACGGGCCACCCCGGCGGCGACGGACCCGTCCATCGTGTCGGAGCTCAGCTCCACGCCGTCGCGGACCACGTACGTGCCGTTCTCCGCTATGAACACCATGCCCTCGGCGACATCCGCGAACTGCCTCGCCAGCGTGGCGTACTGGCGGCCACTCGCCGGGCTGAACAGCACCCCGCGCCGGCGCAGTTCGGCGAGCATCGGCCACAGCCCGTCGGGGATCCGCTTGGCGTCGTCCAGCAGCGTGCCGTCCATGTCGGTGACGATCAGCCGGATGTCGGCGGGGCCTGCGGGCAGGCCGGGGACGTTCAGAAGGGGCGCGGGCGTGGCGGGCATGTCCTGCTTCCGGTCGGGGACGGCGTACCGGTCCAGTGTTCCGCATGCACGAAGCGGCCCGACGGCCGCCCGGAGCCGACCGGGACCGCCCGGGGTGCGCGTTTCCCGGGACAGGGCGATCAACGGGCGGCACAATGACGGCGAGCACCGAGAACCGGAGAAGGGCGGCGACGTGACCGAGGGCCACTCCCCGGCGGCCGGGCAGGGGAAGCCGAACACCTCCGTGGCGCACAACGCCCGGGTGTGGAACTACTGGATCGGCGGCAAGGACAACTACGAGATCGACCAGCGGGTCGGCGAGCACGTCGCCGGGATGTTCCCGGTGATCCGGGAGGTGGCCCGCGCGGACCGGGAGTTCCTGGTCAGGGCGGTGCGCTTCCTCGCGGCCGAGCGCGGGACACGGCAGTTCCTGGACGTCGGCACCGGCCTGCCGACCGTGGACAACACCCACGAGATCGCGCAGCGGATCGCCCCGGAGTCCCGGATCGTGTACGTCGACAACGACCCGATCGTGCTGGTGCACGCCCGCTCGCTGCTCACCAGCTCCCCCGAGGGCGTCACGGACTACGTCGACGCCGACGTCCACGACCCGGACGGCATCCTGCAGCGCGCCGCCGGCACCCTGGACCTGACCCGGCCGGTCGCGCTGATGATGCTCGGCATCCTGAACTTCGTCCTGGACACCGGCGAGGCCCGGGACATCGTGCGGCGCCTCATGGCGGCGCTGCCCCCGGGCAGTCACCTCGTCCTCACCCACCCCACCCACGACCGTGACGTGGGCGGCGAGGGCAACGTGGCCGCGATGGAGTTCTGGAACGCCAACGCCACCCCGCCGATCACCGCCCGCAGCCGCGCGGAGATCGCCGGCTTCCTCGAGGGCCTCGAGCTCGTCGAACCGGGTCTGGTGCCCTGCTCGCAGTGGCGCGCCGGGGCGGCGTCCGCCGCCGCGGTGCCGCAGTACGGCGCGGTGGCCGTGAAACCCTGACACCGGCACCGCGCGGACAGCGAAGGAGGACGGATGACCACCCTTGCCGACCCCGTGCCCGGCGGACGCCCGGAGGATCTGCGCCGGGTCGCCGGACTCACCGCGCGCCTCACCGCGCAGGACGTGCGCGGGATCGTGCTGGCCTACGTGGACACCGCGGGCGTCTGCCGGGTGAAGACGATCCCCACAGCGCGGCTGGCGGCGGCGGTGTCCTGGGGCGTCGGCATGTCCCCGGTGTTCGACACCTTCCTGGCCGGCGACTCCATCGTCACCACCGACGTCCTCGGCTCCCCGGACGGTGACCTCCGGCTCTACCCGGACCTGGACCAGCTGGTGGCACTGGCCGGGCAGAGCGGCTGGGCGTGGGCACCGGTGGACCGGATCACCCAGGAGGGCGAGCGGCACCCCGGCTGTGCCCGGACCTTTCTGCGCCGGATCGTCGCCGGCGCCGCCGAACGGCACGGCCTCGCGTTCAAGGCGGCGATCGAGGTGGAGTGGGCGTTCGGGCTCGGCTCGGCGCCGGCCGGGGAGTTCGTGCCGGCGGTGTCCGGTCCGGCGTACGGCGGGACCCGGCAGGTGGAGCTGAGCGACTGCACCGCCGACCTGCTGGCCGCGCTGGCCGCGCAGGGCGTGGACGTCGACCAGCTCCATCCGGAGTACGCCGCCGGGCAGTTCGAGGTTTCGGTGGGCGCGCTGGACCCGGTTGCGGCGGCCGACCGGAGCGTACTGGTACGGCAGACGATCCGCGCGGTCGCCCAGCGGCACGGCCTGCGCGTCTCGTTCTCGCCCGCGGTGTCCGCCGAGGGCGTCGGCAACGGCGGCCATCTGCACCTGTCCTGCTGGCGCGACGGGGTGAACCTGCACGCGGGCGGGGAGCGCCGGTACGGCATGACGCCCGAGGCGGAGTCCTTCGCGGCCGGAATCCTGGCCCGGCTGCCCGCGCTGACGGCGGTCACCGCGCCGAGCCCGGCCAGCTATCTGCGGCTGAGACCGTCGCAGTGGGCCGGGGTGTTCACCGCCTGGGGCCGGGAGACCCGCGAGGCCGCGCTGCGGATGGTCACCGGCACGGCGGGCCGCGGGGCGCAGGACGCCAATCTGGAGGTGAAACCGGTCGACCTGGCCGCCAACCCCTATCTCGCCCTCGGCTGCGTCATCGCCGCCGGCCTCGACGGGATCGACTCGTCCCTCGCCCTCCCGCAGGAGATCACCGGCGACCCGGCCCGGTACGGCCCGGACGAGGCGGTGGCCCACGGCGTACGGCGGCTGCCGCAGTCGCTGGCGCAGGCTGTCGAGGAGTTCCGCCCGGACCGGGTGCTGCGGGCGGCGCTGGGCCCGGTCCTCGCGGACGCGGTGAGCGCCGTACGGCTCGGCGAAGCGGCGGCCGTCCGGGGCCTGGACGACGCGCGGGTGGCGGCGGCCTACCGCTGGGTGTACTGACCATGACCACGCCGGGACCGGTCCACGAGGCCCTCGCCGGGCTGGAGTTGGTGGACCACCACTGCCACGGCGCGGTGACGGCCGACCTCGCCCCCGGGCAGTTCGCCTCGCTCCTCACCGAGGGCGAGGCCTGGCCCGGTGTCTCCCCCTTCGACAGCCCCGTCGGTGTGGCCGTGCGCCGCCACTGCGCCCCCCTGCTGGACCTGCCCCGGCACGCGCCGCCGGCCGACTACGTGACGCGCCGCTCGGCCCTGGGCTGGCAGGAGGTCAACCGCCGCTTCCTGCGCGCCGCGCGGGCCGGGGCGTTCCTCGTGGACACCGGCTACGCCCCGCACCCGCTCACCTCGCCCGCCGAACTGGCCGAGGCCGCCGGCGCCCCCGCCTACGAGGTCGTACGCCTGGAACAGGTGGCGGAGGCGGTGGCCGGGCTGGGTGTCGAGCCGGACGCGTACGCGACCGCGTTCCGTGCGGCCGCCGAGGAGGCGGTGTGCCGGCCGGACGTGGTCGCGGTGAAGTCGGTGGCCGCCTACCGCACCGGCTTCGCCCTGGACCCGGCCCGGCCGACGGACGACGAGGTGACCGGGGCCGCCCGGCGCTGGCTCGCGGGCGGCGGCCGGCTCGGCGACCCGGTCCTGGTGCGGCACCTGCTGTGGACCGCCGTGGACCTCGGCCTGCCCCTGCAGCTGCACACCGGTTTCGGGGACGCCGACCTGCGGCTGCACCACGCCGATCCGGCCCTGCTGACCGACTGGCTGCGCCTGGTCTCCGGCACGGTCCCGGTCCTGCTGCTGCACTGCTGGCCGTACCACCGCCAAGCCGCCTATCTGGCCGCGGTGTTCGAGCGGGTGTACCTGGACGTGGGCCTCGCCCTGCACCACACCGGGCCGGCCCGCTGCCGGGCCGTGCTGGAGGAGGCGCTGGAGATCACCCCGTTCCGCAAACTGCTGTACAGCTCCGACGCCTACGGAGTGGCCGAATTCCATCACCTCGGCGCCCTGTGCTTCCGCCAGGGGCTCGCCGATCTGCTCCAAGCCCGCGTCGACGCGGACGAGTTGAGCCTGCCCGACGCCCTGCGGATCGCGGCCTGGACCGGCCGCGACAACGCCCGGCGCCTCTACGGAGTGCCCGTCTGCGACGACGCCCCGGCCCACGACCCCGGCAAACGCCCCACCCGGAAAGTATGATCAAGCAATGTCTGACATGACCGAGACCACGCCCGGCTGGCTGAGCACCGACGAGCTGGAAATGGCCAGGGCCCGGATGCCGATCCTGTACGTCGAGGCCGTACCCGTGCGCGTGGACGACAGCGGCGAAGTCACCAGCATCGGACTGCTGCTGCGGATCGGCCCCGAGGGGACGGTCAGCCGGACCCTGGTCTCGGGCCGCGTCCTGCACCACGAGCGGGTCCGCGACGCCCTGCTGCGCCATCTGGAGAAGGACCTCGGCCCGGTCGCGCTCCCCCGCGTCCCGGCGTCGCTGCAGCCCTTCACCGTCGCGGAGTACTTCCCGACGGCGGGCATCACGCCGTACCACGATCCGCGTCAGCACGCGGTGTCCCTCGCCTACATCGTCCCGGTCTCGGGCGACTGCCGCCCCCGGCAGGACGCGCTGGACCTCGTCTGGTTCAGCCCGCAGGAGGCCGCCTCCCCGGCCGTGCAGAGCGAGATGCCGGGCGGACACGGGGTGCTGCTGAAGCAGGCGCTCGCCCACGTGGGCCTGACGTACTGAGGCCGGCGGCACCCGACCCGCCTGTCTACCAGGCCGGTCGGGCCGCCGACCAGGGCTTTCCGCGACGCGTTCAGGTTGCGTTCAGGTCCGCGGCCGCCCGTGGCAACAGCTGCACCAGAAGCCCCAAAACAATGGCAAAGGGGGCTGGGGACAGTGCAGTTGGACGTGCCAAGGTGCGGGCCATGAGCACAGAGCACGTCCTGGACGACCGGCCTCGCGGGCACACCCGCGCGCGCATACGCGAGAGCGCGACGAAGGTGCCGGAGGTCACCGTCTACTTCTGGATCATCAAGGTCCTCACCACCGGCATGGGCGAGACCGCCTCCGACTTCCTGGCCCATCTGCTGGGCCCCGTCCCGGCGGTCGGGCTCGGCGGTCTCGCCTTCGCGGCGTCCCTGGTGCTCCAGTTCGCCGTCCGCCGGTACGTGGCCTGGATCTACTGGACGGCGATCGTCATGGTCAGCGTGTTCGGCACGATGGCCGCGGACGTGCTCCACGTAGGTCTCGGCGTCCCCTACACCCTGTCCACCCCGCTGTTCCTCCTCGCCCTGGCCGCCGTCTTCGCGCTCTGGTACGCGACCGAGCGCACCCTGTCCATCCACTCCATCCGCACCCGGCGCCGCGAGTTCTACTACTGGGCCGCCGTCCTCGCGACGTTCGCGCTGGGCACGGCGGCGGGCGACCTCACCGCGACCATCGGCCTCGGGTACGCCGGCTCGGTGGTCCTCTTCGCCGGGGCGATCTGCGTCCCGGCGCTCGCCCACCGCGCGGGACTGCTGGGCGCGGTGGCCGCGTTCTGGACGGCGTACGTCCTCACCCGCCCGCTCGGCGCCTCCCTCGCCGACTGGATGGCCCTGCCGGCGAGGCGCGGCGGCCTGGAGTGGGGTCTGGGCCCGGTCACCCTGTCCTGGACGGCGGCGATCGTGGGCTTCGTGACCTTCCTGGCGGTGTCACACCGGGACACCGAGCCCACCCGCCCGACCCCGCGTCCCGCGTCCGACAGGATCTGACCCCGCGACCCCTTGACCCTCCGGAATGAGGGCCAAGGGGTTCTCTCATGCCATGGGGCGCCACATGGCGTCGGACACCTGTTGGGCTTCCGGTCCCAGCCCGTGCTGCTGTTCCAGCCCGCACTCGTAGTCGTAGGCCCACTTCCCCGTGTTCACGTCGACCGCGTGCGCGCAGATGTCGATCGGCACACTGCCCGGGTTGTGGATACCGGCCTGGGGACTGACCCCGGAGCCTCCGTTGCCGAGAGAGCAGGAGTCGAGGGAGACGTTGAAGGCGACCGGCGCGTAGCTGCCCCTGGCCTCGCTGCGGCAGGTGTAGCCCGTGGGGTGAATGGTGGCCGCCGAGGCGGACTGGGTTGGGTCGTCGGCTGTGGACGGTCCGGGACCAGGGACGCCGAGGAGACCCGTCAGGTGCTGCGGAAGGCCGGGTGCCGTGGGTTCGGCGGAGCCGGCGCGGGGTTCGCCGTGGAGGGCGAGCAGAGCGGGGCTCCCTTTGTCCGGTGTTTGTGACGAATCGTCACGGTGCTTGTGGCGAAATGTGACACGAAAGCCCGAACATGATCAAGGGCCCCCTCACTGATGTGAGAGGGCCCTTTGACCTGCGACTACGGAGCATTGCTCCCGTCGGGACGACAGGATTTGAACCTGCGACCCCTTGACCCCCAGTCAAGTGCGCTACCAAGCTGCGCCACGTCCCGGTGCCGTTTGACCTGGGGTTTCCCGGGTCGAAACGCGCAGGGAAACAATACCGCACTCGGGTCGGTGGTCGCGCATCGCTTTTCCGGTTGACCTCAAGCTCGGTTGAGGTTGCACGATCACGGCATGACGATCACAGGGGACCACAGCCGCACGTACGGCTACGACGACCTGCCCGGCCTGATGAGTCTCATGACGGGCGACGAGAAGCACGGCCCGGCGGCCACCTCCACGCTCGACGTGCTGTGGGTGCTCTACGACCAGGTGCTCCGGGTCACGCCGGAACGGCGGGAGGATCCGGGCCGGGACCGGTTCCTGCTGAGCAAGGGGCACGGGCCCATGGCGTATTACGCGGTGCTGGCCGCGAAGGGCTTCGTGCCCGTCGAGTGGCTGCCCGGGTTCGGGGCATACGACTCCCCGCTCGGGCATCACCCGGACCGGGTGCTGGTGCCGGGAGCCGAGATCGGCAGCGGGTCGCTCGGGCACGGGCTGCCGATCGCCGTGGGCAGCGCGCTGGGTCTGCGGGCGCAGGGGCTGCACGACCCCGCGGTGTGGGTGCTGATCGGGGACGCCGAGCTGGACGAGGGCAGCAATCACGAGGCGATCGCCTTCGCCGGGCCCGCCGGCCTGGAGCGGCTGCACACCGTGGTGGTCGACAACTCCTCCGCCAGCCACGCCCGGCCCGGTGGGATCGCCGCCCGGTTCGAGGCCGCGGGCTGGTCCGCGGTGACCGTCGACGGGCGCGATCACGCGGCCCTGTACGGCGCGTTCACCGCACCGCACCCCGGGCGGCCGCACGCGGTAGTGGCCCGCGTGGAACCGAAGAACGCCTGACTCCGCCCGCAGAACGCCCGACCCTCACCTGCTCTCCCGAAAGGCCACCCCTTCATGGACACCATGCGTGACCGCTTCGCCCCCGTCGTCTCCCGGCTGCTGGACGAGGACCCCCGGGTCACGGTGGTCCTCGCCGAGATCGGCAAGGACGGCTTCCGCGAGGCCATGGCCCGGCATCCGGGCCGGGTGATCAACGTCGGTATCCGCGAGCAGCTCCTGGTCGGGGCGGCGGCGGGGCTGGCGCTCACCGGGCTGCGGCCGGTCGTGCACACCTTCGCCAGCTTCCTCGTGGAGCGGCCGTTCGAGCAGGTCAAGCTGGATCTGGGGCACCAGGACACCGGGGCGGTGCTGGTGAGCGCCGCCGCCTCCTTCGACTGGCCGGCCGGCGGCTTCACGCACATGGCTCCCGGTGACGTGGCACTGCTCGACACGCTGGACGGCTGGACCGTGCATGTGCCCGGGCATCCCGACGAGGCCGAGACGCTGCTGCGCCGCGCGGTCGCCGCGGGCGACGACAGGGTGTACGTACGGCTCTCCGTGCAGGCCAACCGGCAGGGCCGGGAGACCGACGGCAAGCACTTCCTGACGGTCCGCGAGGGCCGCTCGGGTGTCGTCGTCGCGGTCGGTCCGGTGCTGGACGCCGTCCTCGCCGCCACGGAGGGTCTGGACCTGACCGTCCTGTACGCGACGACCGTACGGCCCTTCGACGCGGCGGGGCTGCGCCGCGCGACGGATGCCGCGGGTACCGACGTCGTGCTGGTCGAGCCGTATCTCGCGGGGACGTCGGCGGGCGCGGTGAGCGAGGCGCTGTCCGACGTTCCGCACCGGGTTCTCGGCCTCGGCGTCGGCCGCCGTGAGCTACGCCGTTACGGAACCGTCGAGGAGCACATCGCCGCCCACGGCCTGGACCCGGCGAGCCTGCGGGACCGGATCGAGCGGTTCGTGAGGCCCGCGTAGCTGCGGGCAGTTCTACCGCCGCACCGCCGCGGGATCATGCCACCCGGTCCCCGGCCACCGGGGATTTTCACCTCCCGGGCAGCAGCCCCAGCTCGGGGTGGGCGTCGAGGAGCCGGGGCGGGGCGGCCTGCCGCCAGGAGTCGGCGAGGATGTCACGCAGCTCGCCCTCGTCCTCCAGCGCGGCGAGTCTGGCTCTGACCCACGCGAACTGGGCCTCGTGGTCGGCGATCCAGAACTTCCCCGGCTCGGCCGTCACCAGCTCGTCGCGCTCCTCCTTGGGGCAGCGCACGGCGATGGACGTCTCGTCCTCGGGCAGGGTCGCGAACATCTTCCCGGCGACCCGGAACGTGGGCATGCTCCAGGCGACCTTCTCCGTGGTGTCCGGCAGGGACAGGGCGATACGGCGTACGTCTTCTGCGTCCGGCATGCCACGCACCGTAGCTCCTGCCACTGACAGTCACCCTCCCAGCCGCTTGTAGTAGAGCGTCGTGGGCCGCAGCTCGCCCGCCGGGCTGACCGCGTAGTCGGGGATGGTGCCGGCCTCGGTCCAGCCGGCCGAGCGGTAGAGGTACTCGGCGGGACTGCCGGTCTCGGTGTCGAGGTGGAGCAGGGTGATGCCGGCGGCAGCGGCGGCGGCCTCGGCGGTGGCGAGGAGACGGCGGCCGAGCCCCTGTCCGCGCGCGGAGCGATGCACCATCAGCTTCACGAGTTCCGCGCGGTGGCGGCTGTTCGGCTTGTCGGGACAGGCCAGGCTCACGGTGCCGGCCGGCCGGTCACTGTCGTCGAGGGCCGCCCACACGGCGAGCCGGCCGGCCGCCGTAGCCTGCGCCCGCTCCCGCCACCAGGCGGCGGCCTCCGCGCGCGCGAGCGGGGCGAGGAAGCCGACCGAGGCGCCGCCGGCCACGGTGTCGGCCAGCAGCTCCGCCAGCTCCCCGGCACGCGCGCGTACCTGTGTGCCGTTCCAGCGCTCCACCCTCACGGCCGCACCACCGCCAGCACGTACCGCGCCTCGACCGCCGCGCCGCACCGGAACCGGGCCGAGCCGAAGACCCGCATCCGCAGGCAGTCGCCGGTGTCGAGGTGGTGGGCCTGTTCCCCGACGGTCACCTCCAGCGCGCCGTCGAGGACCCACAGATGCTGTTCCAGCCCGGCCACGGGCGGGCGGTCGTAGGCGATGTCGGCGCCCGGTGCCAACCGGCCCTCGACCAGTTCGCCGCGGAGTCCGGCGTGCGGCGGGGACACCGCCCGCCGGACGAAACCCGAGCCCGGGTCCTGCCAGATCCGCTGGTCGGCGGCCCGGACCAGCGGCTCGGGTGCCGCCTCGACCTCGCTGAGCAGCTGGGACATGGTGCGGCCGTAGACATGGCACAGCCGGTTCAGCATGGCGGCGGTGGGGCTGATCTCCGCGCGTTCGGCGCGCGACAGGGTGGACCGGCTCACTCCGCTGCGGTCGGCCAACTCCCCCAGGGACCAGCCGTGCCCGGTGCGCAGCTGGGCCAGCCGGGCGCCGAGCCGGATGTCGAGGGGATCCTCATGGGCTCTCATATCCGGAACGCTATCCCTGATACGAGACAGATGGGTTACGGAACCCTCACGCCTGCTGCGCCGCCCGCCCCAGCGCCTCCAGCACCGGCCGGATCAGCGGATGCCCCTCGGCACCGCGTCGTACGGCGGCGAAGACACGACGCGTGGGTGCCACGCCGTCGACGGGGCGTACGACGACGCCGGTGAGGTCCATCCCGTTCAGGGCCGAGCGCGGTACGAGGGCCACCCCGGCGTCGGCCGAGGCGAGGGCCACGACGGCGCGGAAGTCGTCGGAGGAGTGCTCCAGGCGGGGCTGGAAGCCGGCGTGCTCGCAGGCGAGGACGACCACGTCGTGGCAGGGGTTGCCGGGGTACGGGCCGATCCAGGTGTCCTTGGCAAGCTCGGCGAGGGGGATCTCGGCGGCGTCCGCGAGGCGGTGGCCGACGGGGACGACCGCGTCGAACGGCTCGGCGTACAGCGGGGCATGGGCGAGCCGGGGGTCGTCGGCGGGCGGGGCGCCGCGGTACTCCACGGCGACCGCCACATCGACCTGCCGGTCCAGCACCATGGGCAGGCTCGCGTCGCCCTCGGCGTCCTGGACGCGGATGCGGATGCCGGGCGCGGTGTGCGCCAGCCGGGCCACGGCCGGAGCCACGACCTGGGCGATGCCGGTGGCGAAGGCGGCGACGGTGACCGTGCCCGCCTCGCCCGAGCCGTAGGCCGCCAGCTCCGCCTCGGCCCGCTCCAGCTGGGCGAGGACGGCGTTGGTGTGGCTGAGCAGGATCTCCCCGGCCGGGGTCAGCCGAACACCCTTGGCGCTGCGCTCGACCAGGCGGTGGCCGGTCTCCTGCTCCAGGGCGGTCAGCTGCTGGGAGACGGCGGAGGGGGTGAGATAGAGGGCGGCGGCCGCCGCGGTGACCGTGCGGTGGTCGGCCACCGCACGGAGGATGTGGAGCCGCCGTGCCTCGATCATGCCCCCATTATCCCAGGGGATCCGCGCTGGTCAGGCCGCCAGCTCGGCGCGGGCGGCGACGAACGCGCCGACCGCTCGGTTGACGTCGTCCGTCGAGTGCGCGGCGGACAGCTGGACGCGGATGCGGGCCTGGCCCTGCGGGACGACCGGGTAGGAGAAGCCGATCACGTACACGCCCCGCTCCAGCAGCAGCTCGGCCAGACGGGCCGCCTGCGCCGCGTCGCCGATCATCACGGGGGCGATGGCGTGGTCGCCGGGGAGGATGTCGAAGCCCTCCTCGGTCATCCGGCGGCGGAACAGCGCGGTGTTCTCGGCGAGCCGGACCCGCAGGTCGTCGGCGGACTCCAGCAGGTCGAGGACCTTCAGGGAGGCCGCGGCGATCACCGGGGCGAGGGTGTTGGAGAACAGGTACGGCCGCGAGCGCTGGCGCAGCAGGGCGACGATCTCGGCGCGGGCGGCCACATAGCCGCCGGAGGCGCCGCCGAGGGCCTTGCCGAGGGTGCCGGTGATGATGTCGACGCGGTCCATGACGCCGTGCAGTTCGGGGGTGCCGCGGCCGGTCGGGCCGACGAAGCCGACGGCGTGCGAGTCGTCGACCATGACCATCGCGTCGTAGCGGTCGGCGAGGTCGCAGATCTCGCGCAGGGGCGCTACATAGCCGTCCATGGAGAAGACGCCGTCGGTCACGATCAGGCGGCGCCGGGCGTCGGACGCCTCCTTGAGCTTCGCCTCCAGGTCGGCGAGGTCGCGGTTGGCGTAGCGGAAGCGGCGGGCCTTGGACAGGCGGATGCCGTCGATGATGGAGGCGTGGTTGAGGGCGTCGGAGATCACCGCGTCCTCCTCGCCGAGCAGCGTCTCGAAGACACCGCCGTTGGCGTCGAAGCAGGAGGAGTACAGGATCGTGTCCTCCTGGCCGAGGAAGGCCGAGAGCCGGGCCTCCAGCTCCTTGTGCACCTCCTGGGTGCCGCAGATGAAGCGGACGGAGGCCATGCCGTAGCCCCAGCGGTCGAGCGCGGCGTGGGCGGCGGCGACGACCTCGGGATGGTCGGCGAGGCCCAGGTAGTTGTTGGCGCAGAAGTTGAGGACCTCGCCGGGGCGGCCGCCGGCGGTGACGTCGACGGTCGCGGACTGCGGGGTGCCGATGACCCGCTCGGGCTTGTGCAGGCCGGCGGCCCGGATCTCGTCGAGGGTGACACGCAGGTCGTCGCGTACGGTGTCGAACATGGGGGTCCTTAAGAATGTTGGGCGGTCCGGGAGGACCGGGTGTGGCTGATGGGGTTTCTGCCGTTGATGGCTCCAGGAGAATGGCCGCCCGGTCCTCCGG
>NZ_JBVJVY010000009.1:250256-255552 GCF_055603265.1 Streptomyces sp. NPDC037288 | reverse complement strand
CGACGTGCTGTGGGCGATGCTGCGTGACAAGAGGCTGTTCACCTCCGCCCCACCGGTCACGCAGACGGCTTGACACGATCATTGAGATTCTCCTGAAAGTGCTTGCGGGTGACGGGAGGGGCGCGTTCTGCGGCTCACACGGTCCAGTCGAGGATGACCTTGCCGCCCTTGCCGCTCGCGGCGTCCGCGAACGCGGCCTCGAAGTCGCGGTAGCCGTACCGGCCCGTGATCACGGGGGCGAGGTCCAGGCCGCCTTCCACGAGCACCGACATCGCGTACCAGGTCTCGAACATCTCGCGGCCGTAGATGCCCTTGATGGTGATCATCGAGGTGACGATCCGGGCCCAGTCGACCGGGAACTCCTGCGCCGGCAGGCCGAGCACGGCGATCCGGCCGCCGTGCGTCATGTTGGCGATCATGTCCCGCATGGCCTCGGGGCGGCCGGACATCTCCAGGCCGATGTCGAAGCCCTCGCGCAGCCCCAGCTCCCGCTGGCCGTCGGCGATGGAGGACTCGGCCACGTTCAGGGCGAGGCTCACACCGATCTTCCGGGCGAGCTGGAGCCGCTCCTCGCTGACGTCGGTGATGACGACGTTGCGGGCGCCGGCGTGCCGGGCCACCGCGGCGGCCATCAGGCCGATCGGTCCGGCGCCGGTGATCAGGACGTCCTCGCCGACCAGCGGGAACGACAGCGCGGTGTGCACGGCGTTGCCGAACGGGTCGAAGATCGCGGCGATGTCGAGGTCGACGGGGACGCGGTGCACCCACACGTTGGACGCGGGCAGGGCGAGGTACTCGGCGAAGGCACCGTCGCGGCCGACACCGAGGCCCACGGTGGCCCGGCACAGATGGCGGCGGCCGGCCAGACAGTTGCGGCACTTGCCGCACACCAGATGGCCCTCACCGCTGACCCGGT
The DNA here is from genome assembly GCF_055603265.1 of Streptomyces sp. NPDC037288. Lineage (NCBI taxonomy): Bacteria > Bacillati > Actinomycetota > Actinomycetes > Kitasatosporales > Streptomycetaceae > Streptomyces > Streptomyces sp. NPDC037288. Next base: position 254,636 of record NZ_JBVJVY010000009.1, on the reverse strand, counting down.
CGCCGATACGGATGTCGGCCACGTCCCGCCCGACCTCGACGACCTGCCCGACGAACTCGTGCCCGACCACGAGCGGCGTGCGGATCGCCTGCTGCGCCCAGCCGTCCCAGGCCCGGATATGCAGGTCGGTTCCGCAGATACCGGTCCGCATGACCTTGATCAGTACGTCACCGGGACCGATCTCGGGCTCCGGGACGTCCGTCAGCCAGAGCCCCGGCTCCGCCTTCTCCTTGACCAGCGCCTTCACGCGTGCCGCTCCTGTGGGTGAGGTCCCGGCCCGCGGGCATGCCGAAGAAGCCCGCACCGGGTCAGAGGGGTGGAATCACCCTGCAATCTGCCGTACGCGCGGGGTGCGGGTCCATCGAGCTTTTCTTAACCGCCGCCTCAGCTTTCCTTCACGCCCCTTGTGCCGACTGGGCAGGGAGGCCGTCGTCGTCCGTCACAGCGGCAGGCCGTCCTCGGCGCTTCGTTCGAGGCGTACGACGAGATCGGCGGCCAGCGCCTTGATGGCCTCCAGGCCTTCCCTCCCCCAGGCGCGGGGGGCCGTGTCGGCCGCGCACACGGTGCCCAGCCCCATGCCGGAGCTGTCGATGAGCGGGGCGCCGAGATAGGAGCGGATGCCGTACTCGTCCACGACCGGGTTCCCGGCGAACCGCGGATAGTCGCGCACGTCCTCGAGCACCAGGGCCTTGCGGCGGACCACCACATGGGGGCAGAACCCGTGGTCGCGCGGCAGGACCCGGCCCAGCTCCGGTCTGCTGCCGTCCTCCCTGAGGAACGGCGGGACGACGGGGACACACAGGCCCGCGAAGAACTGGAGGTCCTCGCCGATGAAGTTGACCATGGCGTAGGGCGCGCCGGTGAGCCGGGCGAGATGGGCCGCGAAGGCGTCCAGCGCCGGGTCGGCACGGTCCACCAGGCCGAGCAGGCGCAACCGGTGGACACGCGCGGGGGCCTCCTTGTCCTCGGGGGTGAGCAGCAGCCCCCGGACCGGCCGGGGCGGCTCGTACGTCATGGCCGGGCTCCGGCGCTGTGGGCGTACCTCATGGGGCGGCTCCGTGGGCGGTAGGGCGGGATCACCTGTGGGCGCCATGGCTCGGCGCGGGCGCCGGGGCGTGGGCGAGGAGGTGGCGTACGAGGGTGAGCAGGGTCTGCACGCCGGAGCTGGAGATCCGGGCGTCGCAGCGGACGACGGGGACCTCGGGGTCGAGGTCGATGGCCGCACGCACCTCCTCGGGGTCGTAGCGGTGGCCGCCGTCGAACTCGTTGATGGCGACGATGAAGCCGAGCCCGCGCTCCTCGAAGAAGTCCACGGCCGCGAAGCAGTCCTGCAGCCGGCGGGTGTCGGCGAGGATCACCGCGCCGAGCGCGCCCTCGGACAGCTCGTCCCACATGAACCAGAACCGCTCCTGCCCCGGTGTGCCGAACAGGTAGAGCACGTGGTCCGGATCGAGGGTGATCCGGCCGAAGTCCATGGCGACGGTGGTCTCCATCTTGTTCTCGACGCCGTCGAGACTGTCCGTGCCGACGCTGACCGTGGTGAGCAGCTCCTCCGTGCTGAGCGGCGCGATATCGCTGACCGCGCCCACGAAGGTCGTCTTGCCGACCCCGAACCCGCCCGCCACCAGGATCTTCAGCGCGGTGGGGAACGGGTCAGAGCTGTCGTCGTAGTCCATCGAGCACTGCCTCCAGCAGAGACCGGTCAGTGGGTGTGTGGTGGAAGACGGGGGGCTTGGTGGTCAGCGCCCCGCAATCGACGAGGTCCGAGAGCAGCACCTTGGTGACCACCGCGGGCAGTTTCAGGTGTGCGGCGACCTCGGCGACCGAGACGGGTGACCGGCACAGGTCGAGCGCCTGGGAGTGCTCGGGGCCGAGGTAGCCGAGCGGGGTGACGCCGGTGGCCATCACCTGCGACATCAGGTCCAGGGCGATGCTGGGCTTGGTCCGTCCGTTGCTGACCGTGAACGGGCGCACCAGCCGTCCGGCCGCGTCGTCCAGCCAGGGCCCGTCGCCGGGTGCGGCCACCCTCAAGGCCTCGTCGCCGTGGGTTCGACGGCGTGCTGCCGGGGCGCGGTGACCAGGTAGGGCCGGACGCTCTTGACGAGCATCGCCATCTCGTAGCCGAGCACGGCGGCGTCGGCCTCCCGGCCGGCGAGCACGGCGAGGCAGGTGCCGGAACCGGCGGTGGTGACGAACAGCAGGGTCGAGTGGAGTTCTACGACGACCTGGCGGACGTCCCCGCCGTCGCCGAACCGGACGCCCGCGCTGCGGCCGAGCGAGTAAAGGCCGGAGGCCAGGGCCGCCATGTGGTCGGCGCTGTCGATGTCGAGGCCGTGCACGGACTTCACGAGCCCGTCGCAGGACAGGAGCACCGCGCTGGTGGTGTGCGGTACGCGCTGCACGAGGCCGCTCAGCAGCCAGTCGAGGTCGGTTGCGTGGGCGGTCGGCGCATCGCTCGCCATGGTGGATCGACTCCTTGGGGTACGTAAGGTCTGCGGGAGCGCTGGGGGGTGGGTGGGTTGGAGTGGTGGGGGTGGGTACGGTGCGGGTGGTCAGCCGGCCGGGTCGCTCCCGTCGGGCCGGCCGGTACCGCGAGCACCGTCGGGTGCGGGCGCGGGGGTGCGTTGCTGGGATATGGGGGTCTCGGGGTCGGTGTACTCCGGTACGGCCGGCTGGAGGTGACGCCTGATCAGGTGGTCGGAGTCCATGTGGGCCGCGTCCATGTGGGCTGCGCCCGTGTGCCGGGAACCCATGTGTGTGGCGTCCAGGTGGGTGCTGGAGTTCAGGCGGCCGGAGTCCAGGGCGGCGGGCTCCTGGCTCCCCATGTGCTCCGTGTGCTCCGTGTGCTCCGTGTGCTCCGTGTGCATGTGCTCCATGTGCTGCTGTGCCTCGGCGAGTCCGATCCCGCGCTGGAAGGCCGCCATCAGCCCGGGGTCGTGGCCCGGGACGGTGTCCCCGTCCTGGCGGGGTGCGGGGCCGCCGCGCAGCTGGGGGACGATGTGCTCCTGGGCACGGCGGCGGGGCAGCTGGGGCTTGCCCATGGTGCCCCGCACGGGGCCGGTGCGCGGCGTGGGCAGGATGCCCGCGTGCGCTTCCACCGCCGCCCGGTCCCCGGCGCTGACGCCGGGCACGGCAGATGCGGGGGTGGGCCGCTCCTGCCGTACGCCCCGTACCGGGAGCGGCGCCGGGGCACCGTCGTTCCGCCCGCCGTCACCGCTCCCCGCACCGCTCTCGGCGCCGCGCCGCCCGCTCCCGCGCTGGGCGTGCCGCCGCCGCCCGGTCTCGGGAGCCCCTGCAGCAGCCCCGGAACCCAGCCCGGCACCGTCACCGTCCTGCGCGGGGCCCGGCTCCCCGGACGGCACTACGGGCAGCGGTGCGGGCGCGGGCACAGGGCCCCGCGCCTGCCCGGACCCGTGCCCCTGCCCGGGCACCTGCCCCTGTCCCTGCGCGTGCCCGTGCTCGTATCCCTGGCCCGGCGCCCGCCCCCGCTCCTGTCCGAGGCCCTGGCCCGGGAGTCGCACGGCCGGCGCCGCACCGGTGTCGGCGGGAGTGTGCGACTGGGGTGCACCGGTCCCGGCGACCGCGCCGGGCACACCGGGCGCCGTACCCAACAACGCCTGCGGGACGACGAGTACGGCCTGCACACCGCCGTAGATGTTGCTCTGCAGGCGCACGTGGATGCCGTGCCGCCGGGCGAGCTGGGAGACGACGTAGAGACCGATACGGCCGTCGGCCAGCAGGCTGGCGACGTTCACCTGGTCGGGGTCGGCGAGCAGGGCGTTCATCCGGTTCTGTTCGCCGACGGGCATACCGAGTCCGCGGTCCTCCACCTCCACCGCGAGCCCGGAGGTGACGAGGCCGGCGCGGAGCAGCACCTGGGTGTGCGGGGCGGAGAACACCGAGGCGTTCTCGATGAGTTCGGCGAGCAGATGGATGACGTCGGCGACGGCGTGGCCGCGCAGGTCGCCGTCGATGGGCGGCACCAGCTTCACCCGGGAGTACTGCTCGACCTCGGCGATGGCGGAGCGCAGGACCTCGGTCATGCTGACCGGGTTGCTCCACTGGCGCCGGGAGACCGCGCCGCCGAGCACGGCGAGGTTCTCGGCGTGCCGCCGGATGCGGGTGGCCAGGTGGTCCACGTGGAACAGGCCCTTGAGCAGGTCCGGGTCCTCGATCTCGTTCTCCAGCTCGTCGAGGATCGAGATCTCGCGGTGCACGAGCGACTGGAGCCGGCGCGCGAGGTTGACGAAGACCTCGAGCTTCTGCTCGCTGCCCGCCTGGCTGGAGAGCTGGGCGGGGGGGGGGGGGGGGGGGGGGGGGGGGGGGGGGGGGGGGGGGGGGGGGGGGGGGGGGGGGGGGGGGGGGCGAGGGGGTGGCCAG